>DATFAH010000301.1:0-6456 GCA_035254805.1 Caryophanales bacterium
TTTGCCAATCATATAATTTTTATAGTAAATGAGTAGGAGGAATGACCAATGGTTAAAATTTCAGATTTTCAAATAAAAGATGTTGTAAATGTTTCGAATGGTAAGAAGCTTGGGAATATATCAGATATTGAAATTAACTTATCAACCGGGAAGATTGATGCCGTTGTAATCTCAGGAGGAGGTCGGGTGCTTGGGCTTTTTGGAAAAGAGGAAGGAGTTGTAATTCCTTGGAAAAACATTTTGAAAATAGGTCAAGACGTCATTTTGGTTCGATATTCAAGTGACGTAAGCCAGCCAGAGGAAAGAGAATTATAAAACCGTTGACCATTTTGTGGTAAACTATAGAAAAACACTTGAGGTAAAAAAATGGAACCATTTGTTTTACAAAATACGTCATATTTCATCCTGGAAGAATGGATGAAACGTTTTCCAGGACTTGTTGCAGGGATAACAGCAAAAACCTCTGGATTTAGTAAAGGAGAATTTGAAAGCCTTAATCTTGGTTTTCATGTTGGTGATGAACTTCAGGATGTTTTGAATAATCGGAAAAAAATTTCATCACAGATAGGTTTCCCTTTAGAAAAGTGGGTTGGGGCAGAGCAAACACATCATGATCTTATCCGTAAGGTGCATCGTGGGGATCGAGGGAAAGGTTCAGATTCATACGATACTTCCTTTAGTGGAACAGATGGTTTTTACACAGATGAAAAGGGTATATTGTTAACGCTTTGTTTTGCAGATTGCGTTCCGCTGTTCTTTCTTGCTCCTGAATTAGGAATGATTGGGGCAGCACATGCTGGCTGGAAAGGCACTGTTAAGCAAATTGCCAAAAATATGGTGGAGTTGTGGCAAAGGGAAGGGATTCGACCAGAACAAATTTTTGTCGCAATAGGACCATCTATCTGTGAAAAATGTTATATTGTTGATAAACATGTCATAGATTTCGTCCAAAAGATACTAGAAGATGTCGAAAAAAAGCCATATAATCGAATCAAAGAAGATCAATACTCATTGGATTTGCGTGAGGTTAATCAGATTATTTTGCTAAATGCAGGGATTCCAGCGCAAAATATTTTGGTAACCGAATACTGCTCAAGCTGTAATGAGATGCAATTTTTCTCACACCGCCGAAACCAGGGGCATACTGGTAGGATGTTAAGCTTTATTGGATGGAAGGAGGATTCGAGTCATTTATGAAGGTTTCAACAAAACTAGAATTGATCAGACAGCAAATAAATGATGCATGCCTTAAAGTAGATCGAAATCCTAAAGAAATAAAACTGATTGCTGTAACTAAATATGTTAGCAAGGAAAGGGCTGAAGAGGCTCTAAATGCTGGAGTCCATGATTTAGGCGAAAACCGCGATGAGGGGCTTCTTGAAAAATGGGAAGTATTTAAGGACAAGCCTACATGGCATTTCATCGGCTCCTTGCAAACACGGAAAGTAAAAAAAATTATCGATAAAGTGGACTACATTCATTCGTTAGACCGGATCTCACTTGCAGAAGAAATCCATAAACGTGCTAACAAAAAAATGAAGTGCCTTGTCCAAGTAAATGTTTCTTTAGAAGAATCTAAACATGGAATGAGTTCTGATGAGGTTATTCATTTTATTGAACAGCTAAAACCTTTTGAAAATATAAGTGTTGTGGGTTTAATGACTTTGGCGCCAAATACCAATGATACACAAGTGCTCAGGAATTGCTTCCGTAAATTAAAGGAATTGCGTGAGCAAATTCAAACAATGAAATTGGATTATGCACCATGTATGGAACTTTCGATGGGCATGTCAAATGATTTTTTAATTGCCATTGAAGAGGGAGCAACAATGGTACGAATAGGGACAGCACTAGTCGGCGAAAATGATTAGGAGGTGTAATAATGAGTATTAAATCAAAATTTAAAACATTTTTCTTTTTAGATGATGAATATGATGATGATAATGAAGAACAATTTGAAGAACAGATTGAACAAGTGAAACCGCAAAGACAGCAGTTAAAACAACAAAATGTCGTGAGTTTACAAAGTATCCAAAAGCAATCAAAAGTGATTTTAGTGGAACCAAGAGTATATGCAGAAGCGCAGGAAATTGCGGACCACTTAAAAAACCGCCGTGCAGTTGTTGTAAACCTGCAACGGATTGAACATGATCAAGCAAAACGAATTGTCGATTTTTTAAGCGGTACAGTATATGCCATTGGCGGGGACATTCAGAAAATCGGCTCCAGTATTTTTTTATGTACGCCTGATAATATTGAAGTTACGGGTAATATTTCCGAAATGTTGAAGGAACATGATTTTCAAAAGACGAGGTGGTAGTTTTAATGGTAACATTGTTTTATTTTCTTTCTAAGTTAATTTCGCTTTATTCTTATGCATTAATTATTTATATCTTAATGTCATGGTTTCCAAATGCAAGGGAAACAGTGATTGGTCGGTTTTTTGCTAGAATTTGCGAGCCATATCTAGAACCGTTTAGGAAAATAATACCTCCTATTGGGATGATCGACATCTCCCCAATCGTCGCTATTTTCGTTTTGCGGTTTGCAGTTTCTGGTCTTTACCAAGTATTTCAGTGGATTGGATAGTTGGAATTGATTGATGAATATTTACCAGCATTTTAGACCAGAAGAAAAAGATTTCGTTGACCAAGTCATAGGCTGGAAGGATTATGTTGAAAATGCATATGCACAGAAGCTGACAGATTTTCTTGATCCAAGAGAACAACATATTTTGAAGATGATTATTGGTCAGTACTCTGAAGTGAAATGTCAATTTTTTGGCGGCAATTTAGAAGCTGAAAGGAAAAGGGCAATTTTGTTTCCAGAATACACAACACCGGATCAGGAAGACTTTCAAATTTGTCTATTTGAGGTTGAGTATCCCAAAAAATTTATTACCATTGAACATCCCCAAGTATTGGGAAGCCTAATGTCTTTAGGATTAAAGCGGGCAAAGTTTGGTGATATTCTTCATCAAGAAAATAGAATTCAATTCTTTATTTGCCAGGAAGTTTGTGATTATGTTAAAACACAAGTTCAATCCATTGGAAAGGCAACTGTGGCATTATCATCACTAGATTTAAGTGATGCCATAAGTTCCAGCGAATTATGGGTAGAGGAGATGATTATGGTATCATCTCTTCGGCTTGACAACTTTATTTCAGGAATCTATCATGTGTCACGACAAAAATCACAAAATTTCATCCAACAAGGCCTAGCAAAAGTGAATTGGATGTTCATTGAAAATCCTTCATTCGAATGTGTTGAAGGTGATATGATTTCACTTCGCGGCTATGGCAGAGTTAAAATATTGTCAATAGAAGGAAAAACGAAGAAAGAAAAATGGCGAATTATTGCAGGAAAACAAAAATAATTCCTTTTAATGCAGGAATTTCGGGGAAAGTTGTCGAAAGTTCCTATATACATACGAAGCAGACAATTGATTATGGAGGTGGCATTATGCCTTTAACGCCGTTAGATATACACAACAAGGAATTTAATAAAGGGTTCAGAGGTTATGATGAAGACGAAGTAAATGAATTTCTCGATCAAGTGATTAAAGATTATGAATTAGTGCTGAGAGAGAAAAAGGATTTAGAAGAACGCATAACAGATATGAAAGAGCGTTTAGGCCATTTTGCTAGTATTGAAGAAACATTAAATAAATCAATTGTTATCGCCCAAGAAGCTGCGGAAGAAGTAAAGCGAAATGCTCAAAAGGAAGCAAAGCTCATCATTAAAGAAGCTGAGAAAAATGCTGACCGCATTGTGAATGAATCACTTTCAAAAGCAAGGAAAATTGCGCTTGAAATTGAAGATTTGAAAAAGCAATCTAAAGTATTCCGTACACGGTTTAAGATGTTGATCGAAGCCCAGCTTGATCTTTTAAATAATGATGACTGGGATCATTTATTGGAATATGAAGTAGACGCAGCTGAGCTAAAAGCCTCTGAGACGGAAGATTCCTTGGCTTGACGTTTAGGTATCATTTCGAATATAATTTTTTAATAAAGTAAGCATAATAGAGTGTGTTATTGACGATGAAAGGGACAGTATAATTTTTTGAAAGCTTTTATCAGCGAGCTAGGGGTGGTGTAAGCCTAGTAAAAGTGAAAAATTAGAAAATCCCCCTTGAGTTCCTGGCTGAAACCTTATATGAAGGTAAGTAGGCTATGGCGGGTTATTCACGTTACGAATCTACGAAAGAGGATAACAATTATTTGTTATCTATCAGGGTGGTACCGCGGGAAAACAAGTAACCTTCTCGTCCCTATTTAGGGATGAGAAGGTTTTTTTATTGCTTATTTTGGTCATTCTGATTATCCCGAATTAACGGGCAGTAAGATCCCCACTGATTGAAGTTTCACTTAATGTAAAAGATGTACAGGAGGAAGAGAAAATGGAATATAAAGATACGTTGTTAATGCCAAAGACTGAATTTCCAATGCGCGGAAATCTTCCGCAACGAGAACCTGAAATTCAAGCAAAATGGGAAGAGATGAACATTTATCAAAAAGTGCAGGAACATACAATGGGACGCCCAATGTATGTGTTACATGATGGACCTCCATATGCGAATGGTGATATCCATATGGGACACGCTCTAAACAAAATCCTAAAAGACGTTATTGTTCGCTATAAATCAATGAGTGGATTCCATGCACCATATGTGCCAGGTTGGGATACCCATGGACTTCCTATTGAACAAGCGTTAACAAATAAAGGTGTTAAACGTAAAGAAATGACGGTGGCTGAATTCCGTAAGCTGTGTGCTGAATATGCTCTAAAGCAAATTGATAATCAACGTTCACAGTTTAAACGTCTTGGTGTTCGAGGAGATTGGGATAATCCGTATATCACATTAAAACCAGAATATGAAGCACAACAAATTAAAGTTTTCGGGGAAATGGCGAAAAAAGGTTACATCTATAAAGGGAAAAAGCCAGTTTATTGGTCTCCATCAAGTGAGTCAGCATTAGCTGAAGCAGAAATTGAATATCATGACAAACGATCAGCCTCCATTTATGTTGGGTTCAAAGTAAAAAAAGGTAAAGGTGTACTTGATACAGATGTCCAAATTATTATCTGGACCACTACACCTTGGACGATTCCAGCAAATCTTGGCATCTCTGTCCACCCTGATCTAACTTATGTTGTTGTGAAAGTAAACGAGAAGAAATATTTAGTAGCAGAAGCACTTCTGGAAACAGTTGCAAAAAAAATTGGCTGGGAAAGCCATGAAGTTGTTGGAAAAATGAAGGGTGCAGAGCTTGAAAATATGGTGGCAGAACATCCACTTTATGGACGCGATTCTCTTGTTATGCTTGGGGATCACGTAACAACAGATGCTGGAACAGGCTGTGTTCATACTGCTCCTGGACATGGTGAAGATGACTTTTATGTTGGTCAGAAATATGGGTTAGATGTTTTATGTCCGGTTGATGATAAAGGATATATGACGGAAGAAGCACCTGGCTTTGAAGGACTATTTTATGAAGAGGCAAACAAACCAATTGGCCAAAAATTAGAAGAAGTTGGCGCATTATTAAAGCTTTCGTTTATTACCCACTCCTACCCGCACGATTGGAGAACGAAAAAACCGGTTATTTTCAGAGCAACAGCACAATGGTTCGCCTCTATCAAAGATTTCCGTGGTAAATTACTAGATGCCGTACAAGATACAAAGTGGGTTCCAGCATGGGGTGAAACCCGTTTGTTTAATATGGTTCGTGATCGCGGGGATTGGTGTATTTCACGTCAGCGCGCTTGGGGTGTGCCAATTCCAGTCATTTACGCAGAAAATGGGGAAGCTATTATCACTGATGAAACCATTAATCATGTATCTGCTTTATTCCGTGAACATGGCTCAAATGTTTGGTTTGAGCTTGATGCAAAAGACTTACTTCCAGATGGATTTACACATCCAAGCAGTCCAAACGGTGTGTTCACGAAAGAAACGGATATTATGGATGTTTGGTTTGATTCTGGTTCCTCCCATCAGGCTGTTTTAGAGGAAAGAGAAGATTTAATTCGCCCAGCTGATCTTTATTTGGAAGGATCTGACCAATATCGCGGCTGGTTTAACTCATCCTTATCAACAGCTGTTGCAGTTACAGGAAAAGCACCATATAAAGGTGTTCTAAGCCACGGTTTTGCTTTAGATGGTGAAGGCAGAAAGATGAGTAAATCACTTGGGAATGTAGTTGTTCCTGCCAAAGTAATGAACCAGTTAGGTGCCGATATTTTACGTCTGTGGGTGACTTCTGTTGACTATCAGGCAGATGTACGTGTCTCTGATGCAATCTTAAAACAAGTGGCTGAAGTTTACCGTAAGATTCGTAATACTTTCAGATTCTTACTTGGAAACTTGGCGGATTTCAATCCTGAAACAGATGCTATTGCCTATGAAAATCTTCGTGAAGTAGATCAATTTATGGTAGTGAAATTAAATAA
>DATFAH010000302.1:0-4491 GCA_035254805.1 Caryophanales bacterium
AATGAATTATTTCGAAATTTTGCCCAATGTATATCCCAAGATACAGCAAAAAGGTTACTTTGTTCGAGTAACCTCAATTATAAAGGGAAGAACAAATGGCGTGTATACTTTCCAGATTCATTACCATTACATGAACGAAAATAAAAAAAGAAGGGTTTCCCCTCCTAATTTATTAGCATAATCCTATTCAATCGCAAAGATATACGAATACAGTGGCTGCTTTCCATTATGAATTTCGATTTCGATTTCCTCATAGTTTGCAGCTACAAATTCAGTTAGTGAGTTTAACTCATCTTCTGATACATCTTCACCATAAAGAATCGTTAAAATTTCTGAATTATCATCAAGCATCTCAGCAAGTAATTCTTCTGCAGCTTTCACTTTATCTTTATTTTTTACAATGATTTTTCCTTCGTCAATTCCCATAAAGTCATCTTTTTCGATTTCAAGGCCATCTATACTGGTATCACGAACGGCGAAGGTAATTTGTCCCGTTTTTACTTGTTTTAAGGAATTGTTCATCGAAGCTTGATTTGCCCCTGCATCATTTTCCTGGTTAAAGCCTAAAAGGGCAGATAAACCTTGTGGAACGGTTTTCGAGGGGATTACATAAACCTCTTCTTCTGATACTTCTGCTGCCTGTTCTGCAGCCATGATAATATTTTTATTATTCGGCAAAATAAAGACCTTTTTAGCATTTACTTCTTTAATGGCCTTTACGATATCTTCCGTACTTGGATTCATCGTTTGACCACCTTCAATCACTGCATTGGCACCAATACTCTTAAATAACTCAGCAATCCCAGTACCCATTGAAACGGTAACAATTCCATATTCTTTCTTCTGAATTGGTTTATCTGGAACAATGGTTGTGAGTTTTTCGCCAACTATATTGGAGTGTTGCTGGCGCATGTTTTCAATTTTAATATTGATTAAGCTGCCATACTGCTGACCATAACTAAGGATCGTACCTGGCTGTTCAGAATGAATATGAACTTTAACAAGCTCCTCGTCAGCAATAACAAGTAAGGAATCACCGTAATTGCTTAAATCGTTTCGAAAAACCTCTTCATCAAAAGGATGCTCGCTCAGTTTATCTTGCTCAAATTTCACCATGAATTCTGTACAGTAGCCAAATTCAATGTCCTCTGTACTGATATGACCTTGAACACTATTTTGATGTTCTGTATTTACCATTTCATCCAGTGTTGGAGTGGTTGCAGATAAATTTGGAAGTGCCTCTCCTTTTAAACAAGCAAGGAAGCCTTCATATACAAAAACAAGGCCTTGACCACCACTATCGACAACTCCAACTTCTTTAAGGACTGGCAATAAATCTGGAGTTCGTTTTAGAGATGCTTTTGCTTCTATAAGAACTTCCTCCATAATAGCGGTAATATCCGTTGTTTTTAAAGAGGCTTGTACACCTTTTTTTGCTGCATCCTTCGCTACAGTAAGAATGGTCCCTTCCACCGGTTTCATGACTGCTTTGTAGGCAGTTTCAACACCTGATTCTAATGCTTTAGCAAAATCATTGCCCGAAATGGCAGATTTAGATTCAATTGATTTTGCAAAACCACGGAATAACTGGGATAAAATTACCCCAGAATTTCCTCTTGCACCCATTAACAAACCTTTTGATAGAGCAACTCCTACTTTACCAATATGCTCTTGAACATGATTTTTAACTTCTTTTGCCCCAGATGTCATGGATAGGTTCATATTTGTTCCAGTATCACCGTCTGGCACAGGAAAAACGTTTAGAGCATCAACCATTTTAGCATTTGCTGCTAAATGGTTGGCACCTTGGATGACCATTTCTGCAAAACGTTTTCCATCTAAAGCTGTTATTGACACAAAACTTTCCTCCTCACTACAGGTTCGAAACTCGAACACCTTGAACATAAATGTTTACCGATTCAACGGCAATACCGACAGTTTTATTTAGTGTATATTTTACCTTTGATTGCACGTTATGAGCAACTTCGGAAATCTTTGTTCCGTAGCTAACGATGATATACATGTCAATATGTACTTCATCATTTTCCTGACGAACGACAACACCACGAGTAAAGTTTTCCCTGCGCAAAATTTCCGTAAGACCGTCTTTTATTTGATTTTTAGATGCCATTCCGACAATCCCATAGCAATCGATTGCGGCCCCTCCAGCGATGGTAGCGATTACTTCATTTGAAATTTCAATTTGTCCGAACTTTGTATTTAATTCAATGGACATGAATCGTTCCCCCTTTTGGATATTGCTAACTAACTACAGTCATTTTACTATAGGCAATACGAATTTAAAAGCAATACTTGTTATCGGGTATATCCATACATCTATTTTAGTATGTCAAGGTTTTTTTCTTGAAAGCTTTTCTTTATCCTATTGCATTCACTTAACTTGTATGATAAATTATTAAAGTATGTTTGGTAAGAAAACATGGCTCGAGTCATTTTTCTTTTTCCAGATAGTTCTTGAAATATTGTATATAAAAGCATGATAGCTTTTGGTAGTTAAGGAGGGAATCAGTATGCCACGTAAATGTGTAGTAACTGGTAAGAAAACAACCACAGGTAACGCACGTTCTCACGCTATGAACGCTAACAAGCGTACATGGGGTGCTAATCTTCAAAAAGTACGTATTCTTGTTGATGGAAAGCCTAAACGTGTTTGGGTTTCTGCAAGAGCGTTAAGATCAGGTAAAGTAGAACGCGTTTAATGATTGAGCGGACATTCTAAACTAGAATGTCCTTTCTTATTTTTAAAATAAAAAGCACCCAATATGGGTGCGGTTTTTGCTTGGAAGGTTGTCTGTCTATTTATTCTGTTCAAATTACCTTCTATTCGTTTTTCTTAAATACCCCAATCATCGCTCTTACAAGTCCACCTAAAAACCTTGGTAATTTAATCGTATAAAATTTCATATGGTCCCTCCTCACCATCTCGTACAATTTCACTTTTCGTGCACCTTATTATCTTATTCAAAGGAAAAAAATAAGTACTAAAATTGCATAAAGCTATTAATCTTGACTTCTTACCACTATTAATATGCCTTCAGAAAAAGAAAAAGTACCAACATCATCAACAAGTTCATTACTAATACATAGTGTAGAACCTAGTGAAATATGACAATTGTTTAGAGGATATTTAAAACCTTTTAAGGTTAGATTAGTGACGTCCATCGTAACTGGAACAAAAGATATATATTTTTTATTTATCTCTTTTGAAATAGAATATCTGCCGGGACCTTTCAAAAAAATACTATTACCACGGTCAATTAAGGTTATATTAGTGTTTTTTCTAGCTAAGACTGGTTTAATTAAAAGCTGAACATTGGCAAAAAAATGATCCAGCCGACCACCACTTGCACCAAATAGACGAATTTCTTCCGGATTCTGTTCGATTGCCCAATTTAATGCGAGTTCGAGATCGGTCTCATCCTTTTCAGGTTTAAATCTATTAAGATGATCCACCATACATTCGATTTCTGCCATCTCTTCAATTGTTACTGAATCAAAATCACCAAATGCTATGGATGGAATGATTTTTCTTTCCAGAAGATCAAATACTCCTCGATCAACACCAACCCAAATACTTTTTTCATCCAAATATTCACTTAAATTTGGAACAAGATTTTTCGGACCTCCTGCCAAAATATTAATGATCATTGTCTTATCCTCCGTTGATAAAGGAAAAAGCCAGCATAAAGCCGGCTTTCCCATTTTATTCCCCTCTAATTAACGAAATGGCCCAAGCCCGATCTTTTTCATTAAAGACAGCAGATCCCGCAACAAGTACATTAGCCCCAGCTTCAATACAAAGTTTTGCGGTCTCAGCATTTACGCCGCCATCAATCTCAATTTCAATATTTAAGCCTTTTTCTGCAGCCATTTGCTTTACTTTTCTAATTTTCGGCAACACTTCAGGAATAAATTTTTGTCCGCCAAAACCAGGATTTACTGACATAAGTAAAACCATATCAACATCACCAATCACATGCTGGATTGCCTCAACTGGGGTAGCAGGGTTTAACACAACCCCGGCTTTAATCCCAAATGATTTAATATGGTGGATTGTCCGATGAAGGTGCCGGCATGCTTCAACATGGACCGTTACATAATCAGCACCCGCCTTAGCAAATGCTTCGATATATTGATCAGGATTTTCAATCATTAAGTGCACATCAAGCGGAAGCTTTGTAACCGGACGAATCGCTTCAACAATCAATGGACCTATCGTAATATTCGGTACAAAATGGCCATCCATGACATCCACATGGATATAATCAGCACCCCCTTTTTCAACATCTATAATTTCCTCCGCTAATTTGGAAAAATTAGCAGATAATATCGAAGGTGCAATTTTCACCATATTTAATACCTCGGCTTTCTATCTCGTATTTCTGTTAAAAAATCTAGATAATGATCATAACGGTATTTTGGAATTTCTCCAGATTCCACCGCTGATTTTACCGCGCATTTAGGCTCTTT
>DATFAH010000303.1:0-4481 GCA_035254805.1 Caryophanales bacterium
ACACGATGAACCGAAAGGTGAATCGATGTTGACTTATCGTAGGGAGATGGCCCGAAGTACGCTAGTCGATAGGCGCTTGAGCTAGACGGCAATAAACTTAATTAAAGTTATCAACAAGTTAGTATTTTATAATTTCCTAAATGAAAATAAAGCCTTTGCCGAACGTTCCGGCAAAGGCTATTTCATTTATTGAATTCTCGATCTTAAATACGCATCAATAAACGGATCCAATTCACCGTCCATAACGGCCTGAACATTCCCACTCTCGGTATTTGTACGATGATCCTTCACCATTGAATATGGGTGGAAAACGTAGGAACGGATTTGGCTTCCCCAGCCAATTTCTTTTTGCTCACCGCGAATTTCTAAAAGCCGCTTCTCTTTTTCCTCAATTTCTCGTTGATAAAGCTTTGCTTTCAACATTTTCATTGCATGCTCACGGTTTTTAATTTGTGACCGCTCCGTCTGGCAAGCAACAACGATACCGGTCGGTATATGGGTAAGACGGATGGCTGATTCAGTCTTGTTAATATGCTGACCGCCGGCACCGCTAGAACGGTACGTATCTACTTTCAAATCTTCCGTGCGGATTTCAATTTCAATTTCATCATTAAATTCAGGCATGACTTCACATGAAACAAAGGATGTGTGTCTGCGGCCCGAAGCATCGAATGGTGAAATTCGGACGAGGCGGTGCACCCCTTTTTCCGCCTTTAAATAGCCATATGCATTATGGCCTTTAATGGCAAGTGTCACACTTTTAACTCCTGCTTCATCACCTGGAAGGTAATCAAGAGTTTCCACTTTGAAGCCGCGCTTCTCCGCCCAGCGTGTATACATCCGCAAGAGCATCGAGCCCCAATCCTGTGACTCCGTTCCGCCAGCACCCGGGTGAAGCTCTAAAATAGCATTATTTTTATCATATGGCTCGCTTAAAAGCTGCTCTAATTCAAATTGATCAAGGCTTTCTGTCAGTTGCTGAAGTTCTTCCTCCAATTCAGCCTGTAATTCCGCATCGCTTTCCTCTTTTACAAGTTCATAGGTGACTTCCAGATTTTCAAATGTTTCATTCATCTCATAAAACACATGTACTTGATCTTTTAATGCATTGGCTTCACTTATCACCTTTTGCGCCGCCGCTTGATCGTTCCAGAAATCAGGGTGCAGCATCTCATCCTCGAGACCCGCAATCCTTGCTTCTTTATTTTCTAGGTCAAAGAGACCCCCTAAAGCCCGCTAATCGCTTAGCTGTTTTTTCTAATTCATTCCGAATTTCTGCTAATTCCATGATTTACACCTCTATAAATTGTTATTTCCCCATTCATTATATCGAAACAGGAGAGGGAATTTCAAAGTTTCCCGATACCCAGTATGGTATTAAAATGGTTTTTCTACATAAATTAATGTGTTTTCTACATAGATGGAAGACTTTTCTACATAGATTGAAGGTTTTTCTACATAGATTGAAGGTTTTTCTACATAAAAAAGGTGCTTTTCTACATAACGAGAAGAGTTTTCTACAAATTCGGGTGGAGAGACTTATTTTCCACATACCTATACAGGTATCCTTCCCAATCCCTTTAGTAGAAAATCAACCTACCTAACTTCGCAAGATATTATCCTAATTTTACCGTTTACCGACCAATTTTTAATATTAATCAACCTAAATTTTAAACAAATCAACCTTTCCACACGAAAAGAGAGTCGGCACTCCCGCCGGCCCTCTCACACAATCTATTTATTTCCCTGCTCCACAGCAATTTTTATACTTTTTGCCGCTGCCGCAAATACATGGGGCATTACGGCCCACATCCAGCTTT
Organism: Caryophanales bacterium; assembly: GCA_035254805.1. GTDB lineage: Bacteria > Bacillota > Bacilli > Bacillales > Cytobacillaceae > JAUZPL01. Next base: position 1,821 of record DATFAH010000303.1, read on the forward strand.
TTCACAACTGGCTTCTTCTTCACTGCTTCGCCGTCTTCCTTCGGATTTACCGCTTCGCCTTTTGCCACTTCTTGGCGTTCTAGGTTATTGCGGATCTCCGCCTTCATGATATACAACGATGCTTCTTCTTCAATGGAAGAAATCATGGCCTCGAACATTGCGAAACCTTCATGCTGGTATTCACGAAGCGGATCAATTTGTCCGTATGCACGCAAGTGAATTCCATCGCGAAGCTGATCCATTGTATCAATATGATCGATCCACTTTGAGTCAACAGAACGAAGCACAATAACTTTTTCAAATTCGCGCATTTGTTCAGGTGAAAGAAGCTCTTCTTTTTCATCATAACGAACTTTTATTTTTGCAAAAATCGCGTCAACGATTTCCTCTGTATCTTTACCTTTAAGATCATCAACGGTAATATCGCCTTCACGCAATAAGGTTGCATGGGCAAAGTCAGCAATCGCAGATAGGTTCCACGCTTCCTCATCCTCTGAAGGGTTGGCATGGACTCCCACATTGCGCTCGATTGTCCGTAAAATCATACCCTCTACAATTTCACGAAGAGTTTCAGATTCTAGCACTTCATCACGTTGTTTATAAATAATTTCCCGTTGCTGACGTAGAACGTCATCATATTGCAAGAGTTGTTTACGAGCATCAAAGTTGTTGCCCTCCACACGTTTTTGCGCAGATTCAACAGCCTTAGAAACCATTTTACTTTGGATCGGCTGGGAATCATCCATTCCAAGGCGAGCCATCATCGATTTCATATTGTCAGAACCAAAGCGGCGCATCAATTCATCTTCCATTGAGAGATAAAATTGAGTAACACCAGGGTCCCCTTGACGACCAGAACGTCCACGAAGCTGATTGTCAATCCGTCGGCTCTCATGACGCTCTGTTCCGATAACCGCTAAGCCGCCTAGCTCAGTAACCCCTTCACCAAGCTTGATATCGGTACCACGGCCAGCCATGTTGGTCGCAATCGTAACCGCACCGCTCTGACCAGCTTCAGCGATAATTTCCGCTTCACGTCCATGGTTTTTCGCATTCAATATATTATGTTTAATCCCTTTTTTCAATAAATATTTTGAAATCAATTCCGATGTTTCAATCGCAACTGTACCAACAAGCACCGGCTGGCCATTTTTATGGCGTTCAGCAATGTCCTCGACAACCGCTTTAAATTTTCCATCCATGGAAGGATAAATTAAATCTGGACGGTCATCACGGATGATCGGCATATTCGTTGGAATTACGATAACATTCATATTGTAAATATTGCGGAATTCTTCCTCTTCCGTTTTCGCTGTACCGGTCATACCGGATAATTTTTCATACATACGGAAGTAGTTCTGGAAGGTAATCGTCGCCATAGTCATGCTTTCATTTTGAACTTCAAGGCCTTCTTTCGCCTCAATCGCCTGATGCAAGCCTTCGCTGTAGCGACGTCCATTCATTAGGCGTCCCGTAAACTGGTCAACAATAATAATTTGACCTTCCTGAACAACATAATCTACATCCAAATGCATGCTGACATTCGCTTTTAATGCTTGGTTAATATGATGGTTTAAGGAAACATGGGATATATCAAAAAGGTTTTCAATGCCAAAGGCACGCTCAGCCTTCTCGATCCCCTGCTCTGTCAACATAACACCTTTTGTTTTTTCATCATACGTATAATCTTGATCTCTAGTTAGGGTGCGGACAAACGCATTTGCCTGAATATAGAGAATCGTTGATTTTTCTGCGGACCCTGAAATAATCAGCGGTGTACGCGCTTCGTCAATTAAAATGGAGTCAACCTCGTCAATAACCGCAAAAAAGAGCGGACGTTGAACCTTTTGTTCCTTATATAAAACCATGTTATCACGCAAATAATCGAATCCAAATTCATTATTCGTACCATACGTAATATCGCAAGCATAAGCTTCCTGCTTTTCTTCCTTTGTCATGCTGTTCAAATTCAAGCCTACAGTAAGACCTAAAAATTGATAAAGCTGACCCATTTCAGTCGCGTCACGGCTTGCTAAGTATTCGTTAACCGTAACAACGTGTACCCCTTTTCCAGAAAGGGCATTCAAATAAACAGGCATCGTCGCGGTTAATGTTTTACCTTCACCTGTTTTCATCTCGGAAATATTTCCTTCATGGAGGGATGCTCCCCCCATTAGCTGAACATGGTACGGATACAAACCGAGAACCCGGCGAGCCCCTTCACGCACAACAGCGAAAGCTTCCACTAAAAGGTCATCAAGTGTTTCACCCTTTTGGTAGCGGGCCTTAAACTCATCTGTTTTTTCACGAAGCTGATCATCCGTTAATTTTTCGGTTTCAGCTGCAAGTGCATTCACTTGATCAGCAAGCTTTTCCAAGCGTCTAAGTTCACGTTTATTCAAATCAAATACTTTATTTAAAATCCCAATCATGATGAACGCTCCTTTTTATCGAGATTGCCTTTAAGTACACACTTAAAAGCGATGATTGAGGCACGGGAGCCACATTCACGTCACTCACCTAATTTAATAAAAAAGTCTTCAATGAAAAAAGATTCGCTCCAAAAAGGTGGAATCCTTTTAAAATCATTCGATAATTTCTTTTATCATCTTACCACTTCCGCTATACAGTGACAACATTTGCAAACAATAGCAAAGGCTT
>DATFAH010000304.1:0-2800 GCA_035254805.1 Caryophanales bacterium
CCGAACATGCGATTTATGACGGCTACAAGGCTTTTGTGTTATTTTTATTTGTTTGCGGTGTTATCTGATTTTGAACCACGGTTTTATTCTGCAGTGATAAAGGGAGAACTCTTATGTTAAATAATCGAGCAGCAATTTACCAGACGGTACAATACTTAGAAAAAGCTAACATCTTGTTGTCTGAAGATGAAAAAGGATTTATTGAAATTGCCGATATGGGTTTAGGTAATTTGGAAACAGAAGGACTTCAACTTTATACCTATATCAATACAGATCGCTATTGTGCCAAAGAACTTGTCTTATTTTCCTCGCAAACATGTCCAGAGCATATTCATCCCCCTGTATTTGGGGAGCCAGGAAAACAAGAAACATTTCGATGTCGCTGGGGGACTGTTTATTTATATGTTGATGGTGAAGAGACAATCAATCCTTCTGCAAAGGTTCCAAGTGGCAAAGAAAGTTACTACACTGCAAAACATGAAATCGTTTTAATACCAGGGGAACAATACACGATTCCTTCGAATACAAAACATTGGTTTCAAGCTGGAGCAGAAGGGGCAATTGTTTCAGAGTTTTCAAGTACAAGTCGTGACGAATACGACATTTTTACTGATCCTAATGTCAAAAGAATTTAGAATTAACTGGAGGTATAAAGTTATGAAAAAACGTAATGTCATTATAGGTGGACTTTTATCTTTTGCTTTAACGGCTTCTTTAGTGGGGTGTGATTCAACTTCCGCAACCAACGCTACAAAGGATAAAGGGCCTAAGAAGTTAACAAATGTTGGTATGACTTTAATGACCTTAAATAATCCTTATTTCGTTGCTATGAAGAAAAGTTTGGATGAACAGGCTCAAATTGAAGGATTCAAAGATACTGTAGTAGGTGCAGATTTAGATTTATCAAAACAACAAGCACAAATTGAAGATTTTATTCAAAAGAAAGTTGATTTAATTATTGTAAACGCTGTTGACTCAAAAGGTATTGCGGGTGCTGTTCAAGAAGCGGTACAAGCTCATATCCCAGTTATCGCAGTTGACGTAACAGCTGATGGTGGTTCAACTGCTACAGTTATGTCTGATAACTTTACAGCTGGTAAATTAGCCGGTGAATACCTTGCTAAACGCTTGAATGGTAATGGAAATGTTGTTATTGTCAATGGTACTCCAATTTCATCTATTTTTGATCGTGTTGATGGATTTAAAGAAGCTTTGAAAGCTTACCCTAATATCAAAATTATCAGTGAAGATCAGAACGGCAAGCTAAGTCGTGATGAATCTAATAAAGTCATGGAAAATCTTCTAACTGCTCATCCAAAAGGTCAAATCAATGCAGTATTTGGTGTTAATGATCCAACAGCAATCGGTGCATATCTAGCAGCTAAATCTGCTAACCGAAACGAAATATTCTTTGTAGGTGTTGACGGTTCTCAAGCTGCTGTAGATATTCTAAAGAAAGATAATACATTTGGTGAAACTTCTGCTCAGCATCCAGATCAAGAAATAGTAAAAGCTGTTGAGCTTGGAAAACAATTAATGGAAGGCAAAAAGCTTGATAGTAAGACACCATATTTAGTTCCTGTTGATCCTATTACAAAAGATAACGTTGACAAATACACCCCTTGGGGTTAATTAAATGGGGACAATCTTTTGATTGTTCCTTCTTCTTTTCAAGATAAGGAGGAAGGTTATGAGTACAGTACTTGAATTAAAGCACATCACGAAAGTTTTCCCTGGGGTTAAATCATTAGATGATGTGAGTCTTTCGCTTGAAAAGGGAGAAGTACATGCTTTAATTGGTGAAAATGGGGCGGGGAAATCGACTTTAATGAAAGTTATGGCTGGTATTTATATACCAGAAGAAGGCGAAATCATTTATAAAGAAAAATCTACCCACTGGAAAAACCCTCTTCAAGCGAGAGTAAATGGAATTAGTGTTATCCACCAAGAGTTAAAGTTAGCTGGAAATTTATCTATCGCAGAAAATATTATGATGGGTCAATCGCTACCCAAAAATAAATTTGGATTTGTTGATTGGAGTCAAATAAATAAACGAGCTAAGGAACTTCTTATTGAGATTGGGTCTGATATGGATCCTAAAACCATCGTTTCTACCTTGAGCGTTGCACAACAACAAATTGTGGAAATTGCACGCGCGCTTTCTATTCAAGCTGATGTTATTATCATGGATGAACCAAGTGCAACTTTAACTGATAAAGAAATTGATAAATTGTTTGAATTAATTAGAATGTTAAAGCAACAAGACGTTGCTATAGTATACGTTTCACATCGTATGGTAGAAATTTTTACTATTTCAGACCGTTGTACTATTTTGCGTGATGGAAAGTATATTGCAACTAAATTAACTAAGGATACAAATGAAGACGAATTAGTTCGCTTAATGGTAGGACGTGAACTTTCCTATGATCATTTGCAAAAAGAACCATTCGTTGGAACAGGATCACCATTATTAGAAGCCACAAATTTTTCAAATGGGAAAACAGTACTAAACGCACATGTTAATGTGTACCCGGGAGAAATTGTAGGCATTGCAGGGCTTGTTGGTGCAGGACGCTCTGAATTTTTGCACCTTATCTTTAGTTCTGATAAAGCCGTCTCAGGAGAAATTAAATTAAATGGAGAAGTGATTTCTCCGAAAAACCCTCGTAATGCCATTTCTAAGGGAATTGCCTTTGTTCCAGAAAGCCGAAAAGATCAGGCACTCTTTTTAGAACTTGGTGTTGGCGAAAATATTAGTTCATTAACACTTAAAGATTTTGCTTCAATGGGATGGATTAAT
>DATFAH010000305.1:0-9025 GCA_035254805.1 Caryophanales bacterium
GAAAGTAGTTTACTTACATGATGTTACTTTATAGTATTTAATTCTAAGCTTTTTATGTCAGTTCGTAAAGAGTATATTTACACTTTTTGGGGGTAATCCATTGATTAAACCGTTATATCGCTTACTCATTGAACTAACAAATGGAAGATGGACATCCGGGGTTCTAAAAAAATTCGCCCGGTCTCGGCTAAGCCGTATTATTATTCCATCTTTTGCGAAAATATATCAAATAAATCAAATAGAAATGGATAAGCAATTGCATGAATTTTCAACCCTTCACGACCTTTTTATTAGGCAATTAAAGAAGGGAGCAAGGAAAATTGATCAGCACTCTAAATCGGTCGTAAGTCCTGTTGATGCTGTTATTGAAGATATAGGGATCATCAAGGAAACAAGCGAAATGGAAGTGAAAGGAAAAATTTATTCTGTTGTGGAAATGTTAGGAGACCCATTGTCTGTTCAAAAGTATTTGAATGGTACTTATATCATTCTTTACTTAAGTCCTAGCCATTATCATCGTATCCATAGTCCAGTAGCAGGTAAAGTCGTGAAGCAATGGAGTTTGGGTTCAAAGTCATATCCAGTTAATAAATGGGGGCTAAAATACGGAAAAAAAACACTTTCAAAAAATTACCGTGTCATTACCGAAGTAAAAACAGACTTTGGTATGGCAGCCATTGTAAAGGTTGGCGCGATGTTTGTTAATTCAATAGAATTAATTCATACAGGAGAACACTTGAAAAAGGGAGAAGAAATGGCATATTTCAGTTTTGGTTCAACGGTCATATTGCTATTTGAAAAAGGAAGCTTTCAAATCAACTCCCTTATAAACACTCCACATGAGATCAAGATTGGGGAAAAAATTGGTGAATTTCACTAAATATTATGATCATGCAGGCAAAAGAAAAAGCCCTAATAGGGCAAAAAGGAGATTAACAAGAAACTTTAATTAGGCTTGATAAGGAACGTCGATGAATTTCCGATTCGATGAGGTTGATAAAATCATGGCTTAGTTTTAATTCGATTGCTTTGTAATAGGATTCAATTAATAATTCATCTGAAAGTTTACGCATGATATAATTCACCTCCAATGTTAAAAAATGTTCTATTTTGAATAAGGAATACATATAATGGTAGGTATGCTTCGTGTACCCTTAATCTACCAAATTTTATTTAGTAGAACAACCGTTCCGTTTATCCACAATTGCCCGTGGATAACTTGTGATTAATTTGTTTATAATGGTTTAAAAAGCAAGTAGATCAATGGGTATAATGTTAATAAAGTTATCCACAATGTTGAAAAAATCAAGAGTTTGTCGAAAAATATTTTTGATATTATGAAAAGAAATGGAAAAATTACATATCCATATCAGATCTTGTCGCTTTTTGAAAATTGAAATGGTCTGTTTAAAAAATAAGGTAAAAACATTTAAACTTTGAAAGATAAACTAAAATTGGTATGATGATACATGAAAAAGTGATATAGTAATGTTTTAAAATGGACTAAATAACGAGGTGTTATCTTGGTGTTAAAGCAATTTTTACCAGACGAGCATGTTAAAAGTATATTGGAAATTACTCCGGAGCATTTGCAGAAACTAGGGATTAAAGGGATTATCACAGACCTCGACAACACACTTGTGGAATGGGACCGTCCAAGTGCTACTCCACAATTAATTAAATGGTTTGAAGATATGAAAAGAAATCAAATACAAGTGACGATTGTTTCAAATAATAGAAGCAGAACTCGTGTGAAGATATTTTCCGATCCTTTAGGAATTCCCTTTATATTTCAAGCGAAAAAACCAATGGGACAAGCTTTTCGAAAAGCCATCTCCAAAATGAATTTGAAAAAAGAAGAAACCGTTGTAATTGGAGATCAGTTACTAACAGATGTTTTGGGTGGCAATCGTGGTGGTTTTCATACCATCTTAGTTGTGCCAGTTGCTCAAACAGACGGTTTTTTCACTAAATTTAACCGTTTTGTGGAAAGAAGATTGCTAAATTGGTTTCGAAAAAAAGGCATGATCCAGTGGGAGGATTAAAAGTTGACTGAAAAGCAAGTATGTATGGGTTGCGGTGTCCAAATTCAAACGGAAAATCCTAACGAGTTAGGGTATGCCCCCTCATCAGCATTGGAAAAAGAAATCATCATCTGCCAGCGTTGTTTTCGCTTAAAGCATTATAATGAAGTTCAGGATGTAAACCTTACAGATGATGATTTTTTAAAAATATTAAACGAAATCGGTAAAAGTGATGCCCTGATTGTCATGATCGTCGATATTTTTGACTTTAATGGCAGCTGGATTCCTGGTATGCATCGTTTTGCCTGCAATAATAAAATATTATTAGTTGGGAATAAAGTGGATTTGCTTCCTAAATCCGTTAAGCAATCAAAATTAATTCATTGGATGAAGCAAGAAGCGAAGGAATTAGGCTTAAGACCAGAAGAGGTATTTCTCGTTAGTGCAGCAAAAGGGCATTATATAAAAGAAATAACCGCTGCCATTGATGAATGGAGACAAGGAAAAGATGTCTATGTGGTCGGATGTACAAATGTCGGTAAATCAACTTTTATTAATCGCATTATAAAAGAAGTAACAGGGGAAGATGATGTAATTACAACATCACATTTTCCTGGAACAACATTAGATATCATTAAAATTCCGCTTGATGACGGAAAAGCGTTAATTGATTCTCCAGGAATCATAAACCATCATCAAATGGCTCATTTTATTGACAAACGTGATTTAAAAATAATCACTCCCAAGAAGGAAATCAAACCCAAAATTTTTCAATTAAATGAGGGACAAACATTATTTTTTGGTGGGTTGGCAAGATTTGACTACGTAAGTGGCGGGAGAAGATCTTTCGTATGTTATGTTTCAAATGAAATCAATATTCACCGTACAAAAATGGAAAATGCAACAGAGCTCTATGAAAAACATGCTGGAGAAATGTTAACCCCGCCAAGAATGGAACAACTGGAGACATTTCCTGAGCTTGTAAAACAGGAATATATCATCAAAGAACCAAAAACAGATATTGTCTTTTCTGGACTTGGTTGGATTACGATCAATGAACCAGGGGCAAAAGTAGTTGCCTATGCACCTAAAGGTGTTCAAACTCTTATAAGGAAATCATTAATTTAACAAATTCAGGATGTTTGAGGCTAAGAGGGAATTGAGGAGAGAGTTGTGAAAAAGCTTTTTGCTGTTTTAGGTGATCCGATCGGACATTCCATGTCACCGATGATGCACAATGATTTATTTGCATTTTACGATATGGATGCTGACTACCACCCATTTCAAGTGAAGCCCAATCAGTTAATGGATGCTGTCAAAGGCTTGAGGGCAATTGGGATAACTGGGTTTAATGTTACAGTTCCACATAAAAGTGCCATAATTCCTTTGTTAGATGGAATGGATGAATTAGCCGCGGAAATCGGCGCAGTAAACACCGTTGTGAATGAAAATGGTCAATTGATTGGCTACAATACGGATGGGCTCGGTTTTTTGGAGGGACTGAAGTCAAAAGTGCCTTCTTTCGCGGAGAAAAAAATATTATTGATTGGTGCGGGTGGGGCCGCCAGAGCGATCTATTTTACATTGGTTAAAAGTGGTTCGAAAACGGTAGATATTTCTAATCGTACAGTTGAAAAAGCACAAAAACTTATCAATGAATGTTCTCACCCTGTTTCATCAAAAGCCTTTACCATTGAGGAAGTAAGCCAAAGATTAGGGGAATATGAGATTATCATCCAAACAACCAATATTGGGATGTTCCCCTTTGTCACAGAGATCCCTTGTTTGCTTACAAATTTACATGAAAATTCACTTGTTTGTGATATAATTTACAATCCTCTTGAATCAAAATTTTTGCAAGAAGCAAAACAAAAAGGGGCAAAGATCCAAAACGGAATTGATATGTTTGTCTATCAGGGGGCACTGGCTTTTGAAAAGTGGACAGGGGTGTTCCCTGATGTCTGGAAAATGAGACAAAATGTTTTAAAACAGCTGGGAGGCAAGTCATGTTAACAGGTAAACAAAAACGATTTTTAAGGTCAAAAGCCCATCATTTAAACCCGATTTTTCAAGTCGGTAAGGGTGGAGTTAATGACAATATGATAAAACAAATATCAGAAGCACTAGAAGTCAGGGAATTGCTGAAAGTAAGTATTTTGCAAAATTGTGATGAAGATAAAACCGATGTAGCAAAAGCGTTAGCATCAGGAACCCGTGCTGAATTAGTGCAACTTATTGGACATACGATCGTTTTATATAAAGAATCGGTGGAAAATAAACAGATTAATCTTCCAAAATAAAAGAAAAGGAAGAAAAATATGAAGAAAGTTGGAATTTTAGGAGGAACCTTTGATCCTCCTCATCATGGGCATTTATTAATTGCAAATGAAGTTCTTTCTTCACTCCAGCTAGATGAGGTTTGGTTTATGCCAAATCAAGAGCCTCCTCATAAAAAGAAATCAGAAACAATCAAAAATGAAGATCGCCTTCAGATGCTGGAGTTAGCTGTATCAGATAATCAACAATTTCGAGTGGAATCAATCGAACTTGAACGTTCTGGTCCATCTTTTACGATCGAGACCATGAAAATTTTAAAATCCCAATATCCTGATTATCAATTTTTCTTTATCATTGGTGCGGATATGATTGAATATTTGCCAAAATGGCATAAAATAAATGAGTTAGTTGAATTGGTTCAGTTTGTAGGGGTAGATAGGCCCGATTATAACCATGATACGAATTATCCAATTATTTATGTAGATGTACCAAGAATCGAGGTGTCTTCAAGCCTCATCCGAGAACGACTGAAAAAGGGAAAAACTGTACGTTATTTATTACCAGAGCCGGTCATTGAGTTTATAAAGGAGTGCCGCTTATATGAAACGTGATGTAGCGTTAAAACTTGTGAAAGAGCAAATGACAGAACAGCGTTATATGCACACGGTAGGGGTAATGGAGACGGCGATCACCTTGGCAAAACTTTATGGAGTGGATCAGAAAAAAGCTGAATTAGCAGCCATTTTTCATGATTATGCAAAATTCCGTTCCAAAGAAGAAATGCGTGAGATTATTATTTCACAAGCAATGCCAAGCGATTTGCTTTTGTATAATGCTGAATTATGGCATGCACCGGTTGGAGCATATTTAGTGGAAAAAGAAGCGGGTATCAAGGATCAAGAGATTTTAGACGCCATTCGGTATCATACATCTGGACGAGTTTTTATGACAGCCCTTGAAAAAGTGATCTATCTCGCTGATTACATTGAACCGGGTCGAAGGTTTCATGGGGTTGCTGAAGTCCGAGAACTAGCTAAAGTACATTTAGATAAAGCATTAATTAAAGCAGTGCAAAATACAATTCATTTTCTGTTAAAGAAGGATCAGCCGATATATCCGGACACCTTTTATACTTATAATGATCTCGTCAAAAAAGTGGAGGATTGATGAATGAATAGTCAAGATTTATTAAAAATAGCGGCAAAAGCTACTGATGATAAACGAGCAGAGGATATTATGGCTCTCAATATGAGAGGAATTTCGTTAATGGCGGATTATTTTATTATTTGCCACGGAAATTCAGATAAACAAGTACAAGCAATTGCTAGAGAAATAAAAGAAAAAGCACTTGAAAATCATTTTGATGTAAAACGGGTTGAAGGTTTTGATGAAGCAAGATGGATATTAATTGATTTGGGTGATGTGATTGTCCATGTTTTCCATCGAGATGAACGAAGTTATTATAATCTTGAGCGTTTATGGGGAGATGCACCTTTAGAGGATATTAGCAGTGTAATCAATCCATGAGTTACGAACGATTTGCCTATCATTACGACGAATTAATGCAAGATGTTCCTTACGAACAATGGGTTCGCTTTGTTACTGAAAAGTTGACTAAATATCAGGTAAAAGGTAGGTCACTCCTTGATTTAGCCTGTGGAACAGGGGAACTTTCTGTTCGATTTGCCAAAGAGGGTTTTCAAGTCACTGGAGTTGATCTTTCCACTGATATGCTTATGGTTGCTAGAGAAAAAGCAGAAAATATGGGGCTTTCCATTCCCATATATCAGCAGGATATGTCACACTTAGAAGGGCTTGGCCAGTTTGATGTGATCGGTACTTTCTGTGATTCGCTAAATTATTTACTATCAGAGGAAGAAATAAATCAAACATTCGCAAGGGTCTTTGACCATTTGGATCATCATGGTGTTTTCTTTTTTGACGTCCATTCACCTTATAAAGTAAATCATTTATTTGTGGATCAAACATTTACAATGACCGATGATCATCTGTCATATATTTGGAATTGTTTCCCCGGTGATTTTCCGAATAGTGTCGAACATGAACTTAGTTTTTTTGTTTTGGACGATGCTAGCGGGAAATATGATCGGTTTGATGAATTACATTTTCAACGTACATTCACAATTGAGCAATATTCGACCTTTTTAAAGAATGCTGGCTTTGAAATTCTCGAAATCAATGCGGATTTTGAAACAAAAGTCCCGGAGGCGGAATCAGAGCGAATCTTTTTTATGGCTCGAAAAAATGACGAAAAACCATCCTAATTTTGGATGGTTTTTTCGTCATAAATAGAAGGAATTTTTTCCTTTTTAGAGAATTTATATTTGATGAGAAAATTGAGTGTTAACTTTTTCAAGTTCTTCTGCAAACTTCTCATGGGTTGCATTAAATAAATGATTGAAAACATCCCCAAGTTCTCTTTCTAATACAGTAATTCCTTCCCCAGTAATACCGCCTTTGACACAAACTTTTTGCTGTAATGCCGGCAATGTGTAATGACCTTGTTTAATTAATTCTCCCAAACCAATAATCATATTACTTGCTAATATTGTTGCCACACTTTCCTCGATTCCTGTTTCCTGAACGGCAGCATTGATAAACCGTTGAAGAAGGTAGGTGAAAAATGCAGGCCCACAACTTACAATATCTGATGAAACCCTTGTTATGTTTTCCTCTATTTGTACAGGCACTGAAATGCTTTCAAAAAGTTTCTCCACTTCTTTTTTCCAAAACTCATGACAATTTTCCCCAAAAGTAAGTAAGGAGACCCCTGCTAATGCCCGATTTGTAATACTTGGAATCGCCCTAATAATAGAACACGGAATAATCTTTTCGATTTGCACCGTACTAATAGGACTTGTGATCGAAATTAAACATTTTTCTGTAGATAGATGTGGCTTAATCTCTGTTAAGATAGCCAACATATCTAGCGGTTTTACGCAAATAAATAACAAATCAGATTGGGCAGAAACCTCATCTGAACAGCTCCCAATCAATATATCTGGATATTTATCTTTAAGCAATAATGCTTTAGAGATCGATCGATTTGTAATCATTAAGGAAGAAGGGGAGATTGCTTTTCCATCTATTAAGGCTTCGACTAAAATTCTTCCCATATTCCCCGTACCAATAATGCCAATTTTCATTGTTCTATCCCTCCCTCACAAGAACATTTTCTTTTAATAACCTTATGAAGTATTGAAGTGAAATATACCTATAGGAAGGATGAATTGTATTGAAGGACTGGTTTGTAGCTAAAAAATATTATGTTTTGATATTCATTGTGATGGTTTTAGGCTTTGGTTATTATTTTTTTATTTATCAATCTAACCAATCATCGAAAGAGACACTAAGTAAATTAGAAAAAAATGATCTATTTGGGGCTGAACAAAAAATTAGAACTACTTCCCAGTCGGAATCAAAGCAAAAAATAGTCGAAACAATCATGATCGATATGAAAGGAGAGGTTAAAAATCCTGGTGTCTATCAGTCTAATAAGGAAGAAAGAGTGATGGATGTTATTAATCGTGCCGGAGGATTAACGGAGAAGGCCGATGAAAGCCAGGTGAATTTTGCGGCCCATGTCCGAGATGAAATGATTATTTTTATTCCAGCAAAAGGACAGGTAAGCCCAATACCATCACAAAATCCCACAGGTGGAAATACTAGCGGTAATGGGCCTGGCCCTAAATCAAACAAAATTAATTTAAATACGGCTGATGAAAATGAGTTGCAAAATCTCCCAGGTATTGGTCCTTCCAAAGCTACTGCCATTGTTGCTTTTCGGAATGAAAATGGGCCATTTCAAACCATTGAGGATTTAAAAAAAATTAGCGGAATTGGTGACAAGACATTTGAAAAATTAAAGGAATCGATTATGGTGCAATAATAGTTTTTGATTGACCGTAGCTAAGGTAGGCAAGTACACTAATATATAAAAGTAAGATTAAGGGAGTGTGAAGTGTGGAACGAATTTCTTGGGATCAATATTTCATAGCACAGAGCCATCTACTTGCATTAAGAAGTACGTGTACACGGCTTTCTGTTGGAGCGACAATTGTCAGGGATAAGCGGATTATTGCTGGGGGGTACAACGGTTCTATTGCAGGTGGAGATCATTGTATAGATAAGGGTTGTTATGTGATCGATCATCATTGTGTCAGGACCATCCATGCTGAAATGAATGCCATCTTACAATGCGCAAAATTTGGCGTTCCATCAGCAGGAGCGGAGATTTATGTTACCCATTTTCCTTGTCTCCAATGCTGTAAGGCCATCATCCAAGCTGGGATCAAAACGGTTTATTACGCTGAGGACTATAAGAATCAGCCATATGCCATTGAACTTTTTGAACAAGCAAATGTAAAGGTTGAACAAGTTAAGCTTAAAGAACAAATCATTGATTTCAGGACAATTAGTCACCAGTGTTAAACATATAATCGCTGGCATCTGTCGGCGGTTTACCCTTAAGGGGGGATTTTATGAATGGAAAGATTGTTTATTTTTCCCTAGCTTCATTATTATCCGTACTTTGCTTGCTTCAGTCATTCCTCATGTACAGCTTCGTATTTCTTCTCTACCTCCTTTTTTTACTTAAAATCAAAAGATTTTCTTTTCTGCAATTGATCATTGTTCTTGGCGTTTTTCTCCTTTTTTTCATATCTGCTCAAATAAAGATCTCAACAAATAAAACAATAATCCCA
>DATFAH010000306.1:0-8189 GCA_035254805.1 Caryophanales bacterium
AAAATGAAATGCAAACCTCGGATAAAGTGATATTCCCTTATAAAAAATCGATAAATCCAAATTTTTGCACAAATCTCGACAATTTTAGTGTAAAATGAAGATAGATACTACAGAAAAAGGGGTTGCAGTATGAAGTTCACGATTCGCAACAAATTGATTACTGGGTTTTTGATGGTACTTTTACTGCTTGGTGTGATTGTTGGAGTTGCCAACTATAAGATGAACCAAATTGATCAATTGTACCGCCAAATGATGGAAAACGATGTACAGCAAGTTAGTGCCATTCAAAACTATAAGGCTGAATTATTCAAGGAGACGAATTCTGCCGGCTTTTATCTTTTAGCCAATGATTCAACAGTAGAATCGAATTTTTCCAGCACTAAAGAAAAATTCACGAAAATGTTTAAGGTTCTTCAAAATGCTGAACAGGATCCAAAAGCGAAAGAATTATTATTAAAGATGGAAAAGGCACAAAATCGCTTTTTACAAATGATTGAATTAGAAATAAATTTAAAAAATGATAATAAACAAGATGCCTTTATGAAACTGGCCTCCAATGTAAAGGATGCTGCTGACCAGTTCCAGGCAACAGTTGATGAGGCGGTAAAAAATAAAAATAAGCAATTGATGCATGACCAGGAAATCGTTAAAACGGAGATGAATAATGTTAAATTCACCACTCTGATTATTGGTGTCATCGCTCTAATTGTTGGCTTGGGTGTATCCTTTATTGTAAGCTTCTTGATCTCAAGGCCCGTTAACATGGTATCTAATACCCTTAACCAGCTTGCGCATGGAAACTTAACTGTTCCAGAAGTTAAAGTGAAAAATAAGGACGAAATTGGCGAGCTCGCCCACTCTTTAAATGAGCTTTTACATAATCAAAAGCAATTGATCGGGAAGGTGTACGAATCTGCCATTCAGGTTGCCGCATCCAGTGAAGAGCTGTTGGCAAACAATGAACAAAACGCAAGAGCTTCCGAACAAATTGCTCACAGCGTCCAGCAAACTGCTGCAGGGTCTGAAAAACAGCTTGTCCATTTTGAAGAAGTTTCTTCTTCTGTTCAAGAAATGGTTGCCGGAATCCACCAAATTGCCGAATCTAGTGAAAGCATGCAGCATTCCACTGATAAGGCTACTCATTTAACAAATGATGGTACAATGTCCGTCCAAGCAGTTGTCTCTCATATGAGTGATATCAATAATTCGTTTGAACAGACATCGAAAATTGTTTCCTTGCTTGGCAGCCGCTCACAGGAAATTAATGGTATTGCCTCCCTGATTACCGATATTGCTGAACAAACAAATTTACTTGCCTTAAATGCTGCCATTGAAGCAGCAAGGGCTGGTGAGCATGGAAAAGGGTTTGCAGTTGTAGCGGATGAAGTGAGAAAGCTTGCTGTTCAATCGAAGAATTCAGCGGATAAAATTGCCGAAATGATTCGTTTTGTCCAAGATGAAACAAATCAAGCAATTGAAGCAGTGAAGAGCGGAAATGAATTAGTGGAAAAAGGGCTTTCATCTTCCAAGGAAGCGAATGAAGCGTTCTCAAATATTTCTTGCTCCATTAACGATGTTTCTGCAAAAGTACAGGAAGTTTCAGCAGCTGTTGAAGAACTAACTGCACAAAGCCATACGATCGTGCAAACGATTGGAAATGTAAAGGAAATTGCAGAACAAGGAGTATTTGCCTCTCAAGAGAGCTCTGCTGCAACCCAAGAACAAGTTGCTACGATGGAAGAAGTTACAGCTTCTGCCCATGGACTCACCGAGCTTGCTGATGAACTCCAGGCCGCTGTTTCGCAATTTAAATTGTAAGAAAAGCGCAAGCGCCTTGGTCAGCCCCGATAAGCTGCTTGCGGGCATGGCAGTGAAGTCGTTTTTTTGACTTCATTGACAGGACCGAAGATCCTCGAGGGGCTAGGATGCTTGCGCTGGACAGTTTCGAAGTTCAAAATATATACTTTAAAGAAAATAAATAAAGGGTGAGCCTAGTGGCTCACCCTATTCCTTTTTATCCCCAAGTGCAAAAGTAATTTCGGCTTCACAAACAACTTCGCCTTCAACAGTCGCAACTGCTTTTCCTTTGCCGATTGGGCCACGCACCCTCACTAACTCCACTTCGAGACGAAGTTGGTCACCAGGGCGCACCTGCTTTTTAAAGCGGCAATTATCAATGCCAGCGAAAAAGGCAAGACGACCGCGGTTTTCTTCCTTAATTAATACGGCAACAGCTCCAACCTGGGCAAGGGCCTCCACAATTAAAACACCCGGCATTACCGGATAATCAGGAAAATGACCATTGAAAAATTCTTCATTGGCGGAAACGTTTTTAATTCCAACTGCCTTTTTGCCTTCTTCCACCTCTAAAATCCGATCAACAAGTAAAAATGGGTAACGGTGTGGAATAATTTCTTTTATTTCGTTAACATCTAGCAATTTAGTACCTCCTCCTAATATTAGGTCTTTGTTTCATCATACCGAAAACAGGGGGTAGTTGCAATTTATTTTATTTCGACATATTTTTTACATGTTTTTTGGAAAAAATCCATGGTTTATAAGGCTTCCTGGCAAATTTCATCAAACGTTTGATTAAATCAGCTTTCGTCAATTTTTTTACTGCTTTTCGCTTTTCAAGCCTTGATATTGCTGAGTTCATTGGGAATTTAATCAAACGTTTGATTAAATACAAAAAACAGTGTGATTGATGAAATCCACTGTTTTTTTGTTATTTCGTATTTTTTTCAACAAGCTCTACAATATGTGTCCAAGTAGATTCCTTGAGAACATCCGTAGCCTTTCCTCCACCAAGAGGTCCATAACCAACAAGGGCACCAGCCGTTGTACTGATGACGATGAGGCAAACTAAAATCACAATTCGCAGCCAAATTGGAACCAAACGGATTTTGATTCGCTTCGTTGTATCCAATTGTTCTGCTTTGGATCCCTGTTTTGCTTCTTTTGGTTCTATTTTGGAATTAAATTTTGCTTGAATGAATTGTTTGTTGGATTTTAAGCTTGATGCTAATGTCGAATCGATTGTTGGTTGTTTAGATTCCATTGTAGCTTGTTTGGCTAGCAGTTTTTGTTCTAATCTTGCCTGCTCCGCAAGTTTCTTTTCTTCTAATCTTGCCTGCTCGGCCAATCGCTCTTTTTCAAGCTTCAGTCTCTTGTATTCTTCCCTTGTTTTAGGCTGTTGCTGATTTGCCGCCATTTTCAAGTACCCCTTTTAACGAATTCCATTAATTAGGCCCATCATTTGATCAGCCATTGTGACAGACCTTGCCTGGAATTGATATGCCCTTTGAACATTAATTAAATTTGTCATTTCCTTTGACATATCAACATTCGATTGCTCAAGCATTCTTTGCCCGATGGAAATTTGTTGTCTTTCTTGGCCGGTTAGGTCAGTAAATACATCTACACCTGGCACATTATCTGGCAGGCCAACAAGGTTGCCGCCTTTTTGCTCTAAAAATTGTGGTTTATTTACTTGGATCACACCGAGGTTAAAAGAACTCCGTGTCCCGTTAGTCATTGTTACATCCAGTCTGCCATTTGGATCAATCGTGAATTTGCTTGCATCCCCTGAAAATGTAATCTGTTGATTGTTTTCATCTAAAACTGGATATCCATCACTCGTGATGAGCATAACTTCATTTTGGGCAACAGGCGTTAAATAGAGGGCTCCATTGCGTGTATATTGCATAGTGCTTGTATTGTCCTTTTGGACTAAAACCTTGTAGTACTGCCCTTCTTTTTGCAAGGCAGTATCAAGTTCCCGTCCGGTTGGTTTTATGATACCTTGTTCCATGTTGATTTGGATTTGGCCAAGCTTTGCCCCCACACCTTGGCGAATGCCCATTGGTGTTAAGCGGCCGATCTCATTATTTGCGTTCGGCTGATTGTTAATCTGGTTAAAAAGTAAATCGGTAAACGTAGCTTGCTTGCTTTTGTACCCCGTTGTATCTAAATTAGCGAGATTATTACTTATTATGTCCATTTGCTTTTGCAATTGACTCAACGTATTGGTCGCCGTAATCATCGTACTATTCATCTTTACCCTCCTTTACCTTATTAAATTTTGCCAATTTCATTAGCTACTTTTTCCATACTTCGATCATATGCTTGTAATACTTTTTGGTTCGCTTCAAATGAACGGTATGCCGTAAGCATCTCTGTCATAGCTCTTGTCACATCAACGTTCGATTGTTCAAGAACTCCTTGCTGCACCTTATATTGAACACCAACAGCATTTGGAAGTGCCGTACCGTTTTCGGTTTTATATAGGCCATTTCCTTCTTTTATCAGACTTTGGGGATTATTTGAAAAAGCAATCCCTAATTGCGCCTGTTCGCCATTTTGTCCAGTAATGAGCCCATTTTCGCTCAATGTAAACTTGTCGCTTGAAAGCTGGATCCGCTGACCTTGTTGATCTAATAGGTAAAGCCCTTCGCTTGTGGTCAAATACCCTTCTGGATCAAGTGTAAAGTTGCCATTCCTTGTATAGCGTCGTTCCCCAGACGGAGCTTGAACAGTGAAAAAAACAGAGCTCTTTGCTGGCATATTGATATCAATTAAAGCCATATCGGTTTTATTGCCTGTTTCCCGCACATCTCCTTGGATGAATTTTGGAATCGCTTCCTGCAGGTAAACGCCCGTACTAACCAATCCAACTGTTTTTTCCGTGGATGTTTGGTTATCAAAATGTTTCATTAATAATTTCGGAAAATCCCGTAATGATGTTTGATCTTCTTTAAAGCCCGGAGTATTCGCATTTGCTATATTATTTGTTAGCATTTCCGTTCTGCGTTGCTGTGCTAGCATTCCGGAAGCCGCTGTATAAAATCCTCTTAACATCATTTACACCTCGTTTTGGATGTCACTTATCTTCTATTATAAGAAATTTTCGCAAAATACACATTAACTTTTTTGCGGAAATTAGGTTGTTTTTGCGGAAATAGGTAGAAGGGGGGATGCTTGGATGGGGTTTTGGACACTTTTTTGACGAGTTTGACCACTTTTATAAACATTTTGGCCATTTTTTGTCGAAATTGGCCAATTAGACAATATGTGGAAATAAACAGAGTTGCCTACTAGAGTAGTAGTGCTGAATATTAATAAAATGCATTAAACTTTCCTATAAGCAAAAAAAGTCTAACAAACAAGGCTTGTCCTCGTGTTTATTAGACTTTTTCAATCAACCAAATTTTCTTTTTGGTAAGCGGTCGATATTATCGAGCATAATTCCTGTTCCGATCGCTACGCAATCCATTGGATTTTCCGCTACTAGGACCGGTACTTTTAGTTCTTCTGCAAGGAGAAGATCCATTCCGTGCAACAATGCTCCTCCACCTGTTAAAATAACGCCGCGATCAATGATGTCGGCAGATAATTCAGGTGGTGTGCGTTCAAGAACACTCTTAGCTGCATGAACAATAACAGCCACTGATTCACGCAATGCTGTTTCAATTTCTGCAGAATAAACGGAAATGGTGCGAGGTAATCCACTTACCATATCACGGCCGCGGATTTCCATTTCCTCTTTGCGAGATCCTGGGAACACGGTTCCAATATTGATTTTAATATTTTCAGCCGTACGTTCACCGATCAATAGTTTGTATTCGCGCTTAATGTAGTTTAAGATTTCCATATCAAACTTATCGCCGGCCATTTTAATGGAGGAAGAAGTTACGATATCACCCATGGATAGAACGGCAACATCCGTCGTTCCCCCTCCAATATCCACAACCATATTTCCGCTTGGCTGGAAGATATCCATGCCAGCACCGATGGCTGCAACTTTTGGCTCTTCTTCTAAATAGATCTTTTTACCGCCGCTCTTTTCAGCTGCTTCCCTGATTGCTTTTTGCTCAACACTTGTAATGTTGGTTGGGCAGCAAATTAAAATACGCGGTTTAGATAAAAATCCTTTTACGTTTAACTTATTGATAAAATGTTTTAACATGGCTTCTGTGACGTCAAAATCTGCGATGACACCATCTTTTAGCGGACGAATGGCAACAATGTTTCCAGGTGTACGTCCGACCATACGGCGAGCTTCTTCACCGACTGCAAGAACTTTGTTTGTTCCTTTATCAATTGCCACGACAGATGGTTCATTCAAAACAATTCCCCGGCCTTTAACGTGAATCAGCACGTTAGCCGTTCCCAAATCAATCCCAATATCTCTAGCAAACATTCTCTTTTCGTTCCTCCTTGATACGGCATCCAACTACTATTCTAATTGTTTATTGTACCACACTCATTCTACCTTACATACAAAAAGTTGTAAATATTTGCAGAATGGTGTCAGAGTTTGAGGATTTCAAAAGAATGCTCCATGCTGCTCAATTATTTCACGGGTTCCCCTTCTTTTTCTTCTTTCTGATATTTCATTTTCGTTGCTTCTCCGCCTCTTAGATGCCTAATGGATTTATGATAATCTAAAATCTCTTTTACCTCATTTGCAAGATCTGGATTAATTTCAGGAAGTCTCTCTGTTAAATCTTTATGGACTGTACTTTTGGATACGCCAAACTCCTTCGCAATAACGCGAACCGTTTTTCTCGTCTCCACGATATACTTTCCAATCTTGATTGTTCTCTCTTTGATGTAATCGTGCACACCACTCGCCCTCCCTAAATTGGATGTGAGCGTGTGAAATGAGATCCGCTTTTCTCTTCAATGAACTACTGCAAATCCGCTTGGTGATAAAACGGCATTTGAATACAATGAATAGTCATGACCCCGTCTACAATCCCATTAGCCTCACAAACGACTCCTCACCTCATACACTCTCTTTGTAAAGGTTTGTAACATTTTATTAGCTTGGATACGAGATTATGCACAAATAACTCAATCAGCACACAAGTTTTTTGAAAATTGGACGTAAATGATTTCGATTCTATACATTCGACAAAGTCGCAAAAATCCTGTATGTCCTGATACATAAAGGCTTTTCCAGGGAAATAGAACTTGCCGAATTTATTTCCCGAGAAATTTGTCACATTTTATGATTATTTGAAAAAATTGGGGAATGTAACTTATAAGAAAATCGCAAGCGCCTCAGGAATCGACGTACAAACTGGAGGGGCTCAGGCTTTAGATAAAGGAAACACGATGAGCGGAACGAATCGATGTTGACTTATCGTAGGGAGAAGACCCGAAGTACGCTAGTCGATAGGCTGCTTGAGCTAGACAAAAAAAAAGAGGAAGGTTTCCCCTTTCCTCTTTCATTACTTCTTATGAGTTTTCGTTATCAATTGAATCTGACGAGTTATCTGATGGACTTCCATCATTTGTTTGATCTTCTTTTGGAATAGCTTTCTCTTTATCTGCTTCCTGTAATTCGCTCAGTGGCTTATTGAAGTAGTTTTGTGGATTCACTGCCACTCCATCTTTACGAATTTCAAAATGCACATGTTTTCCAGCTTTTTCATTCAACAAGCTTTGTCCAGCCATGGCAATAGCTTGTCCTTGATCTACATGGTTGCCAACCTTGATCTTCATATCTTTAACAGATTCATAAAGGGTTACAACCCCTTTGTCATGTTCAATTTCAATGACGTTTCCTAATAATGAATCTTCTTCCACCTTTGTCACTGTTCCGCTTAATGCCGCAACAACTTCAAAGGATTCACCATTTTCCATCGTATAGTCGATACCTGTATTGGGCTCATAAGTATTATTGTAAAATACTAATGAAGCTTCTTGATCTTCTTTGCTGCCTTTATCATCATAGAATTTCTTTGCAACAACTGCTTGATCAGAATCTTTAACAGGCATTACGAAATTTTCCATTGCCCGGTTTACTTCAACAGATGGCTGTTGATATTTTTTACCGGCAATATCTGTGGAGTTATAGTCGTATTTGTCTGAAGCATTATCATTTCCGTATTGATACCAGAAGACACCTGTCAAAAGAATCGCTAGACCTGCAATATAAGTGGCTGGAAGAACCCAACGCTTTTTGAAAAAGCGCTTTAAGCTGGAGATTTGAGAAGATCGATTTTTTTCTTCCTCTCTCATTTTCATCACCTCAGCAACCATTCTGATCAAATAAGTAGAATTATATACATTTGGGATGAAAATTTTTTCTATTTATTTTTCGGCTCAACACCAAAGTCTGTTCTTGACGGTTAAAAAGGTAGAAAAAAACATCTGCTTCCTCTAAATTTGAAAGTACC
>DATFAH010000307.1:0-2738 GCA_035254805.1 Caryophanales bacterium
ACCATTAGAAAAATAAAAGCAATTTAACATATTTCAAAGGACAAGTTCATATAAATGTAAAAGATAAGGAGGGTGATCAGCATGGATTCTCCCATTCTTTTACTGGAAAATACAGACCAGGCAACAAAGCAAATGCTTGATAATGTCCGAAAAAGAAAAGTAAAATTTGATGAAGCAAAACGGTGGCATACAACATTAATCTGGGCAACGCTTCTAACTACATTCATCTATTTTATCTATTTGTATTTATCAATTGCCAAACCATATGGCTACTCTTTTGCAGCAATGTTTTCGGCATTTGTCGATGATTCCAGAAACCTATATTTTATGGTGCTGACAATTGGGTTATATGGTTTAATGAATGTTTTTAAGCAAAAGTCGGATAAAAAAGAAAAAGAATTTCATGAATTAAGATGCGAAATCGTTGACCGCAGCAAAGATTTATGGAAAAAAGAAGAAGAATGGAAAAATCGGCATATTGTCTTTGAAATGATGAAACAAAATTACGATATTAATTTATATCATGAAAAGAAATGAGAAGCAGAAGAAAGACTGCTTCTCATTCCCCATTAAAAAATTTTCTTTTGATCACGCTCCTCTTTCAATATTTCTACTGCTTCACGGAAACGCTGAGCATGAATGATTTCACGTTCCCGCAAAAAGCGCAGCCCATCATTGACATCAGGATCATCGCTTAAATTAATGAGCCATTGATATGTTGCACGTGCCTTTTCTTCAGCGGCAATATCCTCATATAGATCTGCAATAGGATCCCCTTTTGCCGCGATATAAGCTGCGGTCCATGGAACACCAGAAGCATTTTGATAAAATAATGCACCATCATGGTTTGCGTAATGATCGCCAAGACCAAAAGCCTTCATTTGTTCTGGTGTAGCATCTTTCGTCAATTTGTATACCATCGTAGCAATCATTTCTAAATGTGCAAATTCTTCTGTCCCAATGTCTGTTAAAAGCCCAATAACCTTACTTGGGATCGTATATCTTTGGTTTAAGTATCTTAGTGCAGCAGCTAACTCACCATCAGCCCCGCCATATTGTTCAATTAAATATTTTGCTAGGTTAGGATTACAAGTGCTGACTCGAACGGGATATTGTAATTTTTTTTCATAAATCCACATTACGATCATCCCTCCTTTTTTCTACAACTGCCATGGCCAAGGACAATCCGCCCACGCCCATGGATATCCGGAATAGCTATTGCCATACTGCATTAGTGGTCCAAATTGGCTCTCAAATGATTTTTTCAATTGCTTTCTTTCTTTTGTGTAATGATTGAACTGATTAATAGCTTGGGTGTCATCGGGGTGTGTGTCTAAATAGAGGGTGAGGTCCACCAATACAAAATCAACCATTTGAAGCTGTTCCATTAAGGAATAAAACTCAACAGGTACTTGTTTCATATTGGATTATCCTCCTTTGCCATTTCGTATGGGCTGAAATAAGGATCATAAAATGCTTTCCAAATTGTCCCCGCACGTAAAGACTCTGCTGGAGTAAATTGGGGTAAATTAGGTGGCTGAAATCCCATATATAAATGTGGGGGAGTGGAGTACGTTTTAACTTTTATTGGTACGCAGGGATCCATTGAACTTACGTATGGATGGTAAGTTTTATGATGAGTATTCATAGAATTCCTCCCTTTTTATACGATATCATTTCATTTTATGAAAAAATTCTTCTTACATGCAATAAATCTTTATTTGTAAAAAGGAATTATCCTTTTTATGAAGAAATATAATAGTTAGGTAGAATTTATAACGTAGAGGTGATAGAAATGTTCGTAAAAAGTATTCTAATCCCCAAGCATCATTGTTTTACCATTCAACATGATGAAACTTTAAAATCAGCTTTAAAAAAATTAGAAGAAAAACAAGTAGATGGATTGCCAGTATTGGCAGGTGATCAATATGCAGGGATTTTAACGAGATTTGGTATATATCAAAGCTATTTCCAATCGAATATGCAAAAAGATGACTTTTTAAATTCCACCACAGCAAGTGAAATTGCCACCCATCAGGAGATATTTCTTCTAGGTGAAGAGGTTTTCGAAAAAACGCTTCTTGACTTGGTAGATTTCCCTTTATTGGCAGTTATCGATCAATCACAGCAATTTTTAGGAGTGGTAACAAGGTCTGATGTATTAAAACAATTCCAAAGTGCATTTGGCATGAGCCAGCCAGGAGTCCGTATCGCCTTTACATCGATCGAAACGGAAGGCCGCATTGCCCGCCTCTCTGAAATTGCCCATCAATTCCAGGAACATATTATTTCATTAGTAACTTTTGATGAATCCGATAAACTAGTGAGACGTATCGTAATGAAAGTTGAAAAGAAAGATAATATTGATCGTTTTACAAAGAAACTTGAAGAACACGGATTTCGCATTTTAAGTATTAAGGAAGATGTGTAAGTTTTTCTAAGGGTTAATAAATCTGAATCCTCTCATACATTTGGTATGGGGGGGTTTTTTATGAAGAGAATAGCTTTAAAAATGGTGATTGGATGGCTATGTGGATATTTATACATCCAATTCATTATGTTTTATTTTTCTTTTTCTTTTGGTGTGAATATGATTCAGTTTATATTGCATCCCTTTCCTTTTTTCTTAGTCATTTCCCTGTTTTTTATCGGAGTGGTACTGAATGCAAATTGCTTTCAGGAATTATTACGGATAATATTTACGGCAAGATTAGAAAAGAAGAATTGGGATCGTAGTC
>DATFAH010000308.1:0-2153 GCA_035254805.1 Caryophanales bacterium
TTATTTGCCGATTTCACTCTGCGAAAGTTGAGTTATTAATAATAAAAGAATTTGAGAAATATCTTGTGTCAAAATGGGATGGGGGACATATAGACCAATCAAAGATAAAAATTAAAGACTCTCTAAGGAAGTACATTCCACTTTCCGAAGCAAAAAGAGAATTTGGTATGAAGAGGGAATACATAAAAAAATTAATAAAGGCAGGTACTATTGAAGGGGTAATTCATAAAAGAAAAAGTAATGATATTGTGTTAGTTCATGTAGAAAGCATAAAAAAATTTTGTGAAGCAGTTACATTAAATCAAACGAGTAATATTTTAGGTATCCAAAGAAGATCGATCCCAAAATTAATTGATCAAAAATGCATTTCAGTAATTAGTGGACCATGTAAAGATGGTAATAAAAGATGGTTGTTTGATAATGAAAGTATTTTAGGTTTGTTAAAACAAATAGACAGAAATATTGAGAAGAATAGTCATCTTAGGTGTGATATTATTATACCTTTTGCAACAGCTTATAAGGTTTTTTCGAGATACAATCCATGCACAATTGGTTCATTCGTCAAGAAAGTATCTAGCAATAAGATAAAGGCTGTTTTAAAGGATAACAGTGGAGTAGGATTATCGTCATTTTTATTTTCAAAGGATCAGATTCTTGATTATATAAAGGGAGTAAATTAGGGTAAAGGAAAAACTCTAATTAACTTCAAAATTTACCTGTAGAAAATACAAAAATAAATTCGAAAATTGAATGCAAATAATGTCGAGTGAAACAAAGTTGTTAAGGCGCCAGCTCCTTCTCATCAACAATCGGGCCATTTAATTGAGCAAAAAAAATTTCAAAATTACTCTTTACTCTGTACTATGGTACAGGGTTTATAATTTTATCAGAGGTGAATTAATTGAAATATCGTATTAGTGAACTTGCTGAAAGATGTGGAGTCAATAAAAAACGATAAGATATTACGAACGGTTAGGTATACTTTCAGAACCTTCTCGTACGAATGCTGGATACAGAATGTATCCAGAAGAGTTAGTAAATCGCCTACAATTTATTAAACGGATGCAAGATTTAGGTTTTTCTTTAGCTGAGATTAATAAATTACTCGGAATCGTTGATAAAGACAATGAACGATGTAAAGATATGTATGATTTTGTTGTGCAAAAAATTGATGAAGTACAAAAGAAAATTAGAGATTTAAAAAGAATCGAACACATGTTAATTAATTTAAAAGATTGTTGTCCTGATGAAAAATCTCTACATGAATGTCCTATTATCGAAACTTTGATGAATTAGGAAAGAAAGCAGAAAAATATTTATAAAAATAAGGTGGGAGAATGATGTCAGATTGTTGTAATAACACTAAAGAAATTAAAAATGAAAATGTTGTAAAGTGTCCATCTTGTAAAAATAAATCTAAAAATGTAATGTTGATAACATTAAAATCATTACTTAAACCCTCTGCATTAGAAATATTAAATGCTAAAGAAAACCACTATTTTTGCTCAACCAAAGATTGTGATGTAGTCTATTTTGATTCGAATAATAAAGTGTATCTTGTATCTGACATAAAGGTAGCTGTTCATCAAAAAGCTGACTCGTCTATTACACCGATTTGTTATTGTTTTGATTGGACAAAAGAGAAAATAAAGGAATATGTAGAAAAAGGTCTTACTCCTAATCCAGTAGAACATATTCGAGAGAACATAAAGGAAAACCGATGTGGTTGTGATGTGAATAACCCTCAAGGTAGTTGTTGCTTGGCAAACGTTACAAGCTATATCAAAGAACTAACCTAATCTGTATATACTCAACTAAAGGGCGCAATTCTGCATCAAGAATTCTCTTTCTTTATGTTAAGTGCCAGATTTTTGCATAACAAGTATAAAGAAAATTGTAAATTGTGAAGATTTTCACTTAAACTAACGGAGCATGATAGTTCAATAAGGATAGATAAAGTTTGAAATGAGGATATTATGGTTAAAATTGCTATGCTAAAGCTACTTTAGGATGTAGAGTTTTTAAAGGAAGTACAATAGAAATTAATTAATTGACAGAAGAATTTTATAACATTAATTACTTTCATCTTCAAAAAAATCGAATATTACTATTGAACCCTGTCCATAATTGTAACTAAAATTATTGGAAAGGGT
>DATFAH010000309.1:0-3341 GCA_035254805.1 Caryophanales bacterium
TAAATCATTATTATTTTGACCCAAAAATGAACGAAACTACGATAATTGACACGACAATGCCGACTAAATCTGCTAAAAGCCCTACTTTTAAGGCATCCCCCATTTTTTTGACCCCAACAGCTCCAAAATAAACGGTTAAAACATAAAAAGTAGTGTCCGTACTTCCTTGTAAAATGGAAGCTAGCCTACCGATAAAGGAATCCGGTCCATGGACCGCGATTAAATCACTTGTCATTCCAAGTGCTGCTGTTCCGGAGATCGGTCTAATGATTGCAAGCGGGACAATTTCTGCTGGAATTCCTAAAGATTCCATTGCCGGCCTAATCCAATTCATTAACAATTCTAATGCACCAGATGCCCGAAATACCGTAATCGCCACAAGCATTCCGACGAGAAAAGGAATGATCGAAACAGCTATTTTAATCCCTTCCTTGCCTCCTTCGACAAAGCTTTCATATGTTGGTATTTGTTTATAAGTTCCATAAATAAGAATAAACCCAATTAGAAAAGGGATAAAGCTAAGGGAAATCATTGTTAATATTTCCATATTTCTCATCCTTTACGACTTCTTCGATAATAAAAAAAGCGGTCAATCATAATGGCGCCAAGTGCTGATATAATGGTAGTAATCAAGGTTGGAACCACAATTTCTGTAGGAGATGCTGAATGGTATGTCATTCTTATCGCGATGACTGTTGTTGGAACCAACGTTATACTCGCTGTGTTGATTGCTAAAAAAGTAATCATCGATCTGGTGGCTTTGTTTTTTTCTGAATTTAATTCTTGCAGCTGCTCCATTGCTTTTATGCCAAGGGGTGTAGCGGCATTCCCTAACCCAAACATATTGGCGATCATATTTGATAAAATATATCCGAGCGCAGGATGGTTGATCGGAACTTCTGGAAAAAGACGGCTTACAATCGGCCGGAATAAAATGGTCAATTTTTCCAAAAGGCCTGATTCTTGCGCAATTCGCATCATTCCTAACCAGAAAACAAGAATACTAACTAACCCAATACATAAGGTTACGGCTTCTTTTGCCCCCCAAAAAATTGCTTTATTGATTTCCTCCAATGTTCCATTTACCGCTCCAAAGATAATTCCTATTAAAGTCATGAATACCCATATATAATTAACCATTTTTCTTCACACCAATTATTGTTAAAAACGTTTGTTTGAGAAAAGAGGAGAACTCTTTCTTTTTCTCTAGTGATTTTTTAAAATAAATTGGAACTTCCTTTATAACCTTACCATCTAAATATATTTCTGCTTTTCCAACAATTTGGTCAGAATTTTTATTATGATCATCCGGTTTATTTAATTTATACTTGATGCGAAATTGTGCTATCTCTTTAGATGTTGCGGGATAAACAAATGAATGTTTAATATACAAACGATCTTTATAATTATTATTTTTTCCTATATCTATCTTTCCTTTGGAAAGAACTTCTGCCATATCAAAACCTTTAAATCCATTTTCGTACAGCGAAATATGATCATTCCAATCATCGGAATCATTGATGGTTACAGCAATGAGATTCATATCTCCTTTTGTCGCAGTTGTGACAAGCGTTCTTCTGGCTAGTTTAGTAAAACCAGTCTTCCCGCCCGTACAATATTTATATTTTGTTAACAATCTATTTTTATTTTTCCAAATCCGATCCCAATTTTCAATAGAATTAGGTGCTCGAAAGACCTTTGTTCCAACAATTTTTTGATATTGATCATATTGCATGGCATATCTTGTCAATAACGCCATATCATATGCGGTTGAATAATGGCCTTTATGATCATCAAGGCCATGTGGGTTTACAAAGTGAGTGTTTAACATACCGATTTCTGTTGCTTTTTGATTCATTAAATAGACAAAACCATCAACACTTCCTCCCACAAATTCTGCAATAGCTGTGGCGGCATCGTTACCAGAACGTAGCATTAAACCATAAACTAAGTTTTCAAGCTTGATGGTCTCTCCTGGCTTTAAATAAACAGACGAACCTTCTGTGTAAGTAGCCTTTTCACTTACCTTGACCATTTGATCCATTTTTCCTGACTCAATGGCTATCACTGCGGTCATAATTTTCGTTATGCTAGCGATCCTTCTTTTTGTAAAGGCATTCTTTTCATATAGGATACGCCCTGATTTTTGCTCCATTAATATCGCACTTTTAGCGTTTATTGAGACTGAAGCATGTGTCTTTTGAGGAATATTCATCATGAAAAGTGAGGCCACAAGGGCAAAAATGATTGGTTTCCAAATCCATCTCATTAGACGCCTCGTCCCTTTCTCGTCGGTTTGTACAAGTTTATGCGAAACCAAGCATGTTATGACTAAAACGAAAAAAATGGCAATCTAAAACGATTGCCATTTTAATTCTACTGCCTTTTCAAACCGCATTTCCAGTTGGCTCCAATCTACAACATTCCACCAATTCTCTACATATTCAGCACGATTATTTTTATATTGCAGATAATATGCGTGCTCCCACACATCAAGAACGAGAATGGGAATGGTGTCCCATTGACATTGATCACTATGCTTTTCCGTTTGCAGGATTTCTAAATGCCTTGATCTTGGTGACCAAACAAGTAAAGCCCATCCACTCCCTTCCACTTGGATGGCTGCATTTGAAAATTGTTCTTTAAAGGCTTCAAAACTTCCAAAATAGCGTTCAATTTCTTTTTTTAGCCGCCCCTTTGGTTTTCCTCCACCTTGTGAGCTCATATTGTTCCAAAAAATCGTATGAAGATAATGACCAGAACCATGAAAAGCTAATTCACGCGACCAATGTTTGATAAGAGAATAATTATTTGTCTGCCGGGCTTTTTCCAGCTCAAGCTCCGTTTTGTTTAACCCTTCCACATAAGTATGGTGGTGTTTAAGATGATGTAATTTCATGATTTCCTCTGAAATGTAGGGTTCTAGTGCATGATATGGGTAAGGCAAATCTGGAAGGGAATGCTTTCCTAGTGGGACTGTTGAGCTGACAATTACGATCTCACCTATTTCCTGCTTTCTATTAAAATAATCCTCCATCTCATCATGGATGGTCTCTGCTTTAGCCTGTAAGTTTAAAAGATCCTGATCAGATAGCGGGGAAGAAAAACTTTCCATCAACTCAGTGAAATTGTCCAGTTTACTCCATAAGTGTTTGGTTTCATTATCATTTTCTGATCCGAGGAAATTTTTCATTTCCTCATTCCATTCAAATAATTCGTTCACATATTTTCGGAAACGATTCATTATACCCCTCATTTCTCCATTTCTGTTTTATTAATGGTATGGGGGGATTAATAAATTATTCATCTCATAAAAAAAAGGGACCATTCTAAAGAAATAG
>DATFAH010000310.1:0-3124 GCA_035254805.1 Caryophanales bacterium
AGGAGGTTGGTTTATGTCAACACTAAATAGACAGAAAATTGTTGAAAGTGTTCCTCAAAAAGGCTTTTTTGGACATCCTAAAGGTTTATTAACTCTATTTTTCACAGAGTTTTGGGAACGTTTCTCGTATTATGGAATGAAAGCCATCTTGGTATACTACATGTACTACAGTGTATCAAAAGGTGGATTAGGTCTTGATGAACAAACTTCACTCGCAATTGTTTCTATTTACGGATCACTAGTTTATATGGCGGGAATCATCGGCGGCTGGTTTGCTGATAGAGTCTTCGGAACTTCTAAAGCCGTACTTTACGGTGGAATATTAATTATGTTTGGTCATATCGCCTTAGCAATTCCTGGAAGCGTTTCTATGTTCTTTGTTTCTATGGTCTTAATTGTTATTGGTACGGGATTACTCAAACCTAACGTTTCAAGTGTAGTCGGTGAAATGTATGCTGAAACAGATGATCGTCGTGATGCGGGTTTCAGTATCTACTATATGGGTATTAACCTTGGTGCTTTCCTTGCTCCACTAATTGTTGGATCAAAAGCAGTAATGAACACTAGTTTCCATATCGGATTTGGTATTGCAGCTGTAGGTATGTTCCTTGGTTTAGTCATGTTTATGACGACAAAGAAAAAGAATCTTGGACTTGCTGGAACAATGGTAAGCAATCCATTATCTCCTGCTGAAAAGAAAAAATTCTCTATAATTGTTGGTTTAGTGGTTATTGTAATCGGAATTATTCTTGCTATTTTAATTCCTGCAGGCAAATTTACATTTAATACATTCATAACTTTAGTAGGGTTCTTAGGTATCATTATTCCAACCCTTTACTTTGTTGTTATGTACCGCAGTCCTAAAACAACAGCAGTGGAACGTTCAAGGGTTCTTGCTTACATCCCGTTATTTATTGCAGCTGTTATGTTCTGGGCTATTCAAGAGCAAGGATCAACCATTCTAGCTAACTATGCAGACAAGCGTACTCAATTAGACT
This sequence comes from Caryophanales bacterium, assembly GCA_035254805.1. GTDB lineage: Bacteria > Bacillota > Bacilli > Bacillales > Cytobacillaceae > JAUZPL01. Next base: position 999 of record DATFAH010000310.1, read on the forward strand.
TTGCAGGAATGAGTATTTCACCTGCTTGGTTCCAATCATTAAATCCATTATTTGTTATCACTTTAGCACCTGTTTTTGCTTGGTTATGGGTGAAACTTGGCAAACGCCAACCATCTATTCCGCAAAAATTCTCTTTAGGATTATTATTCTCTGGTCTATCCTTTATTGTGATTTTGTTACCAGCTTACATTGGCGGAACAGATTCATTGGTAAACCCATTGTGGCTTGTACTTAGTTACCTCATTGTTGTACTTGGAGAATTATGCTTGTCACCAGTTGGACTTTCAGCATCTACAAAACTAGCTCCAGGAGCCTTCCAAGCACAAATGATGAGCTTATGGTTCTTAGCAAATGCTGCTGCCCAAGCTCTAAATGCACAAATGGTTAAATTCTATAGCCCTGATACGGAAATGGTTTACTTTGGTACAGTTGGCGGAGCTTCCATCATTCTCGGAATCATCCTTCTCATGATTGCACCAAAGATTCAAGGCTACATGAAAGGCGTACGTTAATATAATTAAAAAACTAAGGCGTTCCCCAAACCATTGGGAGAACGCCTTAGTTTTTCTTATGCACCTATCTTCAGAAAAAAAGAAGTTTGCCGAATTTGTCAACAATTTAGTAATTTGATGTTATTACCAGCAAATTCTGGTAACACTAGCTGGTTTCTTTCAGTGTTTCATCAAATAGACTGCAAATCCTAACATAGAAACTCCCCCTTCTCTCCTTCTAAAATCACAAGCAATACTATGTATCCCCATGATACTGGATCTAAAAAGTACTTCAATCCACATGCTCAAGTCGAAAAAGGACGCATAGGTCGAAATGATTTGTTTAAAAATTCCCGTTAAGAGTTCTCCTTCTTTAAAGCATGTAAAAAAATTGTATTTTCATTTATTAAACTTGTAGTCCATAGTTTCGGCATAAAGAAGCAAGTCCACCTGAGAACCCACTGCCTATGGCATTAAATTTCCAATCATTTCCATGACGGTATAACTCGCACACAACTACTGCTGTTTCTACTGAAAAGTCTTCGCCAAGATCAAACCTAAGCAATTCAACGTTTGTATATTCATCTACCAGGCGAACAAAAGCATTTGAGACTTGTCCGAAATTTTGAAAACGTTGCTCAGCTTCATGAATGGTAACTGTAATCCCAATTCTATGGACATATGGAGGTATTTTCGAGAAATCGATAACTAACTGCTCATCATCCCCATCACCTTCTCCGGTTCTATTATCTCCTGTATGAATAATTGCACCGCTTGGATGCTGCAGATTATTATAGAAAACAAAATCATGATCATTTACACAGCGATTATTAGCATCAACAAGAAACGCGGACGCATCTAGGTCAAAATCAAAACCGCCTTGATATTTATTTGTGTCCCATCCTAATCCAATTATTGCTTTAACTAATCCAGGATTTGATTTAGTTAAGTCAATACGCTGTCCTTTTGCTAATTGAATACCCATTCTAGAATTCTCCTTCCTATTAAGTTAAATAGTTTTAAAAAAAGAATGACAAGAAGGAAGCAATCTTCCGTCTTGCCAATCATTTATTAAACACTCAAGCCAAAATCTGTAGCAATTCGGGCCAATCCGCCTTGGTAGCCGGAACCAACCGCTGAGAATTTCCATTCTCCATTGTGGCGATATAATTCGCCAACGATAATTGCCGTTTCAACTGAGAAGTCTTCACCTAAGTCGTAACGAATAATTTCTTGATTATTATCTTCATTTACAATACGACAAAATGCATTGGAAACTTGTCCAAAATTCTGAGCGCGTGCTTCAGCATCATGAATGGTAATGACAAAGGCAATTTTTTGAACGTTAGCTGGAACATTAGCTAAGTTTACCTTTACTTGTTCATCATCACCTTCACCTTCGCCAGTTCGGTTATCTCCTGTATGTACTACTGACCCATTCCCACCTTCAAGCTGGTTGTAAAAAATAAAGTCTCTTTCAGATGTGCATTTTCCAGTCGAATCAAGTAAAAAAACACTGGCGTCTAAATCGAAATCAGCACCTCCGTCGTACTTATTTGTATCCCAGCCTAGTCCTACTACTACTCTTATAAGCCCAGGATTTGTTTTTGTTAAATCAACCTTTTGGCCTTTTGC
>DATFAH010000311.1:0-4737 GCA_035254805.1 Caryophanales bacterium
ATTGCCAAACTTCAAGAAAAGGCTAGAAAGGCAGAGCAAATGGGAATGATTAATGAATTTGCTGTCCTTGAGCGAAAGATTGTCATGGCACGTGCCTATTTATCAGATCCAAATATGTTTTCACCAGGTGAAATTTATGAAATTGAAGGAGATCCAGGCACCTATTTCAAGATTGATTACATAGAGGGTGTTTTTGCGTGGGGTTACCGTATGAACGGGAATGGAAGGGACGAAGCTTTGCCAATTTCCATGTTAAAATGGTTAAAATAAAAGGTCAGACCTCATAACGGAGATCTGACCACAGATTATTACGACTGCTTCCTTGTTTGACGCTTTAGAATGATAAGGTCTTGGGATAGCTGGGTTTCACCATTTATTTGTGAATGTGCATGCTTTGGACTGTACCATGGTGTAGTAAACGGTTTATTTTGAAAAAATTTACCATTACCCATTTTACATCCTCCCTTTTATTTAAGATAACCATTGGAATCATTCTTGCGTTCACCTGAAGCCCGCATCCTTTCTTGTGGATGCGTATTGGTTGTTCCATTTGCCCTTTTTGAGGAGAATTCTGCATGAACGTCAGGCTCACCCTCAAATTTGTTGTTATTTTGGTTAGGAAAATTAGTCGCTTTATTTCTCATGATTTACCTCCATTAAAAGGAATGAGAAAACGTAAAAAGTAAAGTTGATCAATACTTATTACGTAGTAATAGTATTCGATTAATGATCTTAAGTTATGTTGTAAGAAAATAGAAAGAAGTGGATTCAATGAACGATTATCATAAAAGATTAACGAACTATCTTCTGGAGAAAAATGATTTTTTATCTTATGCTCAAGCTAGAATTTGGGTTGAATTACTTTGGGATGATTTCGAAACTACATATGCCAGAGCCGGACATGAATATCTTTTAAGCGAAGCAACTGAACGAGTTGTAAAGCAATGGATTAAGCAATATGGGGAAAGTCTGCATGAATTTGCTGGTCAATATTCAAAATACAAAGAGTACTTTGAACAGGATAAAAATACGTTGCATTAAAAAGCGGTGACATGTGTCACCGCTTTATTTATAGAATCAGAATTCTATCCTGAACTTTGAAAACTGTCTAGTGCAAGCGGCCTATTGACTAGCAAGCTTCGAGCATCCTCCCTGCGATAAGTCAACATCAATCGTAATCGCCTCATTGTGTTTCCTTTATCTCAAGCCTTGACCCCTCCTGTTTGTACGTCGATTCCTGAGCTGCTTGCGCTTTTTTTACCCAGGTATAATATCTAATTTTTTGCGCAGTTTTTCTTCGCTAAAGATCCAGCCTGTATAAGAATTCATGACATTTAGCTCTAAGTCTAATTGAACAACTGCAACAAACGGGTAGCGATTGTTGCTCCGATAGCGTAGGTCAATAAAACGGACCTCGTAATAATCATCATATTCATCCACTTCCCAGCGATAAACAGGTGAAAAGGATAAAAACGCAGAGAGGTTTGGGTCCATTTTAGCGGCGATTAATACAGGTGTTTCTGGGATAGGAATTCGTTTAAATTCATCTAAAATACGAAAATGGCCATTCTCTGATCTTCCCACGAAAAATGAATGCTCATTTGTCACCGCGATCCGCCAATGATGAAATTTCATCGTTGGTGCAATAATAATTTGTGTTGCATCAGGAATTGTTTTTTTAATTTCGGCACGAACCAGTGCTTGCGCTTTAAATCTGATCAAGTAATAGGAGAAGATGACAGCATACATCGCTAGGAAGGTATAGCCAGGGTCTGACCCAGCCACCCATAGGGTAATCCCAATAATATGGATTGTAAAAATAAAAGGATCAAACGTGTTTATCACTCCCAACGCCACCCATTTCGCTGAAAAAGGCCTAAGTGCCTGGGTCCCGTATGCATTAAAAATATCCACAAAAACGTGAAGAAATACGGCAAAAAAAGCCCATAGCCATAAATGAAGCAAATTTGCTCCAGGATTAAAGGGGTAGATTACGGCTAAAATGGCTAAAGGCCAGAGAATAACGGCCGGAATGGAATGGGTAACTCCACGATGATTACGAATATAAACAGCATTATTTCTCAATTTTAATACTGTATCTACATCAGGTACTTGAGAACCGACAATAGTAGCAATTAAAACACTGCTAGCTGTGGCAGGATCAGCTGCAACAACTGGATCCAGTGTGGCAATTCCGCCAAGCGCAATGCCCATAACAACATGTGTTCCTGTATCCAAAAGGAAAGGGCCTCCTTTTATTTATATAATGATATATTGTTTCGAAGGAATTCCAATTTTTGTCTAAATGACCAAAAGTACCAAAAAAGTGGCCAATAATGCCGAAAAAATGACCAATGCAGTTCGAAAAATGGCCAAAGTTTATCGAAATGTATCCAAAACAAAGCTCCCCTTTATAATCCCACATTTCCAAATTGTTTAACAGCATGGAGGTATAAAAGTAATGGAAAATGTGTTAAAAAATATCGAAAAAGTGAACATTGAAGCATTTCAACAAGATTTAATCAAATGGTTTAAAAAAGAACAGCGAGATTTGCCATGGCGAAAGGATAAAGATCCATATAAAATATGGGTTTTTAGAAATTATGCTGCAGCAAACTCGAGTCGATACCGTCATTCCCTATTTTAACCGCTTTATGGAATGGTTTCCGACCATAGAGGATTTTGCCGAAGCAGATGAAGAGAAGGCTTTAAAGGCATGGGAAGGACTCGGCTATTATTCGAGGGTTCAGAATTTACACACGGTAGTAAAAGAAGTCAATGAAAAATATAATGGAAAAGTCCCTCATACACTGAAAGAAATCGCTAACCTAAAAGGAATAGGACTTATACGGCAGGAGCCATATTAAGTATTGCCTACGTAATTCCAGAACCAGCAGTCGACGGAAACGTAATGAGAGTGGTTTCAAGAATTCTTTCCATTTGGGACGATATCGCAAAACCATCAACGAGAAAAATTTTAGAAATGAAAAAGTATGCCTTTTCGGTATCACATCAAAAAATGTTCCAACTTTATCAAAAATATAAGGCTGACTAAAATAGTGTCAGCCTAATCCTAATCATATGTTATTTTTGTCCCATGCGTATAGTCGGCTTCATGGCGGTTCATTCCGCCGCGCCGTTCAATTTCCTTAATGATCTCGGTATGAATGGTAACCCCTTCACTATTTAAGTAAGGAGCTATTTGCTGTAAGGAATGATGGTAATAAGCAAGCTCGCCATTATTCCATTCCGTTTTAGGCATCATGGATAGTTCTGACATATCGCGACCTACATACATTCTGATCTTCCTTTCCAAGTGTTTCTTACTAACTATTGTCCTTATTTCAATTGTCTTCTATACATGTAAAAGATAAAATAGGTAACAAGAAGGGTAACAGAAAGGAATTAAATCATGACACAGAAAGTTGCATTAGTAACAGGCAGTAGCAGGGGAATTGGGAAGGCCACCGCTCTCCGATTGGCTGAAGAGGGCTATGATATTGTTATTAACTATGCCAGAAGCAAGAAATCAGCATTTGAAACGGCAGAAGAAATTGAAGCACTTGGGAGAAAGACTTTGATTGTGAAAGCAAATGTCGGCGATGTGGAAAAAATCAAAGAAATGTTTGTACAAATAGAGGATGAATTCGGCAGATTAGATGTATTTGTCAATAATGCTGCATCAGGTGTCCAAAGACCCATCATGGAGCTTGAGGAAACCCATTGGGATTGGACGATGAATATTAATAGTAAAGCATTGTTGTTTTGTGCCCAAGAAGCTGCCAAATTAATGGAGAAAAGTGGCGGTGGGAAAATTGTCAGCATTAGTTCCCTTGGAGCCATTCGCTATTTAAAAAATTATACTGTAGTAGGTGTTTCAAAGGCTGCCCTTGAAGCATTAACAAGGTATTTAGCCGTAGAATTGGCAGCGAAAAATATTATTGTCAATGCTGTTTCGGGTGGAGCCGTTGATACCGAGGCGTTAAAGCATTTCCCAAATCGCCAAGAAATTCTTCAAGAAGCAAAGGATAAAACCCCTGCTGGAAAAATGGTTGAGATTGAGGATATGGTGAACTGTGTGATGTTCCTTTTATCTGATCAATCAAGCATGATCCGGGGCCAAACCATCATTGTTGATGGTGGAATTTCGCTGCTTGTGTAAATAGGAAATTTTCCCATTGAATTGAATGGATAGCTTCCATCGAGCTTGGATACATTAAACTCGTGGAGGTGAAATGACAATGGCAAACTTCAACAAACAACCAAACAAAACACAAGCTGGAACAAACATTCAAGAAGTTAGACAACAAAATGCTCAATCTGCTGGGGGAGCTCAATACGGCACTGAGTTTGCAGGCGAATTTGCTGCTGGTAAAGCTGCTCGAGCTGCTAAGGGACAATATGGAGCTGAGTTTGCAAGTGAAACAAACGCTGCAGAAGTAAGAGCGCAAAACCAACAAGCAGAAGCTCGCAAAGGCCAAAATGCTGGCCAAATGGGCAAAACAACTAGATAAAACTGATACTTAGATGGCACCCTAAACTTTTGGGGTGCTTTTTGTGCGACGGGCAGTCGCATTGAGTGCTGGCATAGCCAGTGCTCTTCTTTTCTTTATCTGACAGAGACGTCATTTCGATGAAACGACTGAATGAAAATAATGAAATGGAATCCCAGATGGTGAAAATCCATCCCCAAGGAGACTGACCTAGCTTGGGAAGCCTAATCTAGGGCAACATCGT
>DATFAH010000312.1:0-3569 GCA_035254805.1 Caryophanales bacterium
ACATTGAGATTTATTCTGGGATGCTTCCGAATGAAAACGAATTATCTGCAACCCTTTTTATTGAATTAGATGATCAAATAAAGCTTACAGATTTATTAGTAAAACTAAAAGGAATTGAACACCATTTATTTTTATCTGTTGATGGTGAGACGGTTCAAGCTGTTTTTTTAGGAAGAACATGATGACCGGGAGTTCACGACGAGTGTTCATTATCTAAAGTTTCCATTAACCGAAACGGCTAAAAGTCTTCTTTTAAATGAAGAAGCTTGTGTAACGCTAGAGCTTAATCATCCACATTTAACAGCGAGTGTTACCTTGCCTTCAAACTCTGTTCGTAATCTCCAAAAGGATTTATCTTAAAGGTAGGATGGGGTACAACCAACATTTCGCATGTTGGCTGTACCCCAGGATGAAAAAAGCTAACAAAACAGATGTCGTTTTGTTAGTTTTTTTTTGCTTCATAGCAATTTTAACAAATTTGCCGTATTAAATTGGGTGAGTTATTCTTCGGTGAATTAACCAAAGAAGAAACTTCATAAACTTCCATTAAATCTTCGGGAAGCGGCTTTAATAAATAATCTAATGATTTTGGACTGTTAATAGTAGGATCTAACCAAATTTTTTCATCCTCAGGCTTAAGAATGACTGGCATGCGATCATGAATTTCTTTTACAAGTTCATTTGGCGAGGTAGTAATCACTGTGCAAGAAAATATGGAGTTTCCATCTGGTGCTTTCCATTTTTCCCATATCCCTGCCATTGCAAACAATTGACTGGATTTTAATTTAATTCGCATGGGGGTCTTTGTGTTATCTTCATGACGTTTCCATTCGTAAAAACTATCAGCAATGACGAGACAACGTCTTTTCATATAGGCAGTTTGAAAACTAGGCTTTTCGGTTAACGTTTCTGCTCTTGCATTAATCATCTTATAACCGATTTTCATATTTTTCGCCCATGATGGGATTAATCCCCATCGTAAATAGCCTAAACGATTTTTGCTTCCGTCATTTATGATAGATAACACGGAGTGGGAAGGAGCAACGTTATAGCTAGGTTGGTATAATTCTTCTTCAATTGCTATTTGAATATCAAATCTCTCCGTGATGGTAGGAAAATCTGCAAATAATGTAAACCTGCCGCACATTAACAATCACCTCGAAAATGTCTAGGGGCCTGTGGCCTACTACTAGTATAATGAAATAATAAGTAAATAACCAGAATGAGCCAATAATGGAAATGTTTTTGTGGAATATCATAAATAATTTGATATAATCAACTTAATTATCTATTTTTTCAATAAGGTGGAAAAAATGATTATAAAAGAGCTTTTTGCAAACATTACCATACTCATATCCATACTATTTTTATATACGCAGGTTTCAAATGGAACTCCACTTCATTCCAGATCATCTATTAAAAAAAAGGTATTAGTAGGGATATTGGGAGGACTCCTAAGCAATTTACTTATGCAATATAGTATGCATATTGAATCAACGTCAATTATTGATTTAAGACATGTTCCGATTATCTTATTAGCTTATTTTGGCGGGGCTATCTCCTCATTGATTGCCATGTCAATGGTCATTCTGGGGAGATTATTAATTGGGTTTAATATATCTGCGTTTGCGTCTATTGTGGTAATCATTCTGGTCACTATTTTTTCCATTTATCTTTCTAGCAGTCAGTTGCCTAAAAATGTGAAAATCTTTTTCATGCTTACCTTTTCTAACATTGCTTACTCCGTGATATTCGTGTTAATCATTCAGGATTACTCTCTGCTTATTTCATTAATATTAATCTATTGGATCACTTCCTATCTATCTGGGTATGTGTCTTTTTATACGCTTGATTTTTTACGAAGTAGTCAAATGCTTTTTAATAAGTTTAAAACTGAATCTATGATAGATGGATTAACAGGCCTGCATAATGTAAGGAAATTTGATGAGATTTTTAATCGTTTAATTACAGTTTTGAAAACAAACCATCAAGATTTGTCTCTTCTTTATATTGATATCGATTTTTTTAAAAAGGTCAATGACACATATGGCCATTTGGAAGGCGACCTGGTTCTCAAAGAACTTGGCGTTATTTTACGGAAATGTACGAGTTCTATTGATGTGGTTAGTCGCAATGGTGGAGAAGAATTTACGGTATTGTTACTAGATTGCCACTTAAAAAGGGCAGTTGAAATTGCAGAGAGGATAAGAAAAACAGTTGAGGAAAGCTATTTTACATTAAATAACGGTAAAAAAATTAAACTTACGATTTCAATTGGTGTTGCAAGTTACAAAGATTCAGCGAATGATGATCCAGCTATGCTAATTGATGAAGCTGATAAAGCTTTATACCATGCAAAAAGTTCCGGACGGAATAGAGTATGTGCTGCCAACTGAAAACAAAATGAAAACCCTTGTAACACAAGGGTTTTCATTACTAGTTTAATATGACAATTTTCACTGTTTTTCGACCCCATGATAATGCGGCACTATTTGTTGGCATTAAAACGTCAATAATGTGGCCTTTGATGGCACCACCGGTATCACCTGCAATTGCCACACCATAGCCTTCTACCCATACCTTTTTTCCTAGTGGAATCACTGCTGGATCAACGGCTATCAATTTCATATTAGGATTTGCTTTAATATTGTAGCCTAAAGCCGTTGTAGCACCAGAACTTTGCGGACTATATGCTGTTGCAGTCACATACATTTCTTCCCCTTTTCCAACTGGCTGGGCTGTAGTTCCTGATTGGAGTGATGAGGCAAGGGGTGCTTGTCTTGCTGCTTTTTGCTCTTGAAGAATTTTCTCTTGTGCTACCGCTAATTGATTTTGCACTAGACTCATTTGCTGATCGATTTGGCTATATTTTTGTTGCATGGCCGTCAAGGTAACTTGTCTCTTTTGCAAATTCATACTTAAATCTGCTTCTTGTTTTGCCAGAACGTTTTGTGCCTCGATTAATTTTTGCTGCTCACTATCAATCTCTTTTTTGGCTATTTCAATCTGCTTAAGGTCTTCTTTCTGGGCATCAAGAATACTTTGATCGGCATTAAAAAGAGTTGTCACAGCACTAGCTCTCTGAAGGAAATCATCGAAGTTTTTTGAGTCTAAGATCACTTTAATAATTAAATTAAAGTTATTATCATGTTGAAGAGCCACAAGCCTTTTCTTCATTACATCTTTACGGGCAAGGATTTTATCTTCAAGGATGACAATTTCTGCTTTTTTCGCTTCAATAAGCTGATTCATATTCGCAATTCTCGTTTGAGTTGCAGCCATTTCTGCTTTATTCTTTGATATGTATACATTCAACGAATCTATTTCCTGCTGAACATTTTTTATATCATTATGAATAGCTTGTTTTTCTTGTGCTTTCTGATTAAGCTCTTGTTGGATTTTTTGTAAAGGTTCTGCGCTAGCTACCAACGAACTTGAAATACATAATATTAAGGTAAACATTATGAGAATCGTACGCTTTAAGATTTGCATATACTTTCCCCCTATATGTTTTATTTATATCAAAAGTTTGTACCAGCTATGTTACAAAAGGATTAAAACTGTTTATC
>DATFAH010000313.1:0-3039 GCA_035254805.1 Caryophanales bacterium
TTTTTAAAACATTAATAAAATCCTGTAATTCTCCCTGTGGCTGAATTTCATATAATGATTTATGTTCAAGACCTCTAGCAAGTTGCTGCCCGCCAACATCTGCTGTAGAACGTTTCCCGTTGTCATCAACATAATATTTCCTTGTATTTTCATCTTCGTATGTTCGTTGCTTAGCAGACCTTTTTCGAATTTTAGTAACTTTAGGCTGATTAGTGTATTCGTGTTTTTGATTATCCATTTCAACTAAATCAAAATCATCAGTTGTACCATCTACCTCTTCATTAAGAATAATATCTTCAGTTCCTTGACTATTACCTTTTGTATGAAAAGCATACTTTTTAGCTTCATTTGATTTTTCATGATCTTGTAGCTCAGGGTGACTAAAGGTAATCTCGTTATAAGGCAGATTTTTATTTTTTACACTGACAACTCGTAAAACTATATTTCCATATTGATTTGGTTTTACTAATGCTCGTATTGTTATATTCTGCATAAACGTCCAATCGAATTTAAGTATCCCTGTACTTATAAAATTGAATGCAATATTTTCAAATGTTTGGCGTAAGTCTTGGTTTGATAACAGCCATACCAGCTGAAATAAAAATTCTTGTTTTGTATATTTCAATTCGTACTGCGAAGTAAAATCTATAAGGATTTTATTGGGCTCATACTGTTCAAGAAAAAATTGTGGAAAGGAATTTGATTCAAGTAATCGGTATAAAAGAAACCGATTCGGTACTAAAATGCTCCGTATCACTTCGATCAAAGGCATTATATATTTTTCGGTTTGATAAGTAACTGTGAAGCTACGAGAAACATCTATATCTGAAGTTCCTTGAATACTCCAAGGCTTCTCAGCATAATGGACTAAATTAGGTTGTATAATTATTTCAACTTCCCTAGCATCAGTCGGGGGAATACTTTTACTAATATCACCATTGACATAAAAGTGTTGAATTGCCAACGCAGGAAATGTGCCCCAATCAACTAAAATAACCTTTGTTACTCCATTAGTTCGAAAGTAAGCATTCAACATCATTTTGCCATCTATTAAAAAAGGAGAGCTGCTAATCCAAATTAATTGTGCTTGCTCTCCACCTTTAAAAGGCCAATTCTTTAGTTTAACCAGTCGTTTGCCCATTTCCTTTCACTTCCCTGTTTCATTTGTATATACTCTTCTAACTGGAGTTTGATTTTATGAAAATGATGTGATTTCACTGCGCCAAGTCTTTGTATTTTCCAAAGTAGAATTGGTTCATTTTCTAGTAACATTTGATCGATAATTTTATAACATCGTCTAATTTGGAAGTCATGAACAGATTCCTTAATTTCATTTAGTAACTTTTTCGTTTGAGGCAGCTTAACTAAATGCCTCTCCAAATTTGCAAGAATCCCCAATCGTTTACCTATTAGTGATTGTGTTATTCTTACCGGTTTTTCAAGTGACATTATTTCATGATGAAGGAGCCTTATTTTCCTATAATATTCTTGATCCCGTAGATCCCAATCAACAGTTTGTGTATGTTGTTCCTTCTTTTGTTTAATTGGCAAATTAGTAAATAACCATTCTTTATCATGTCGGTATAGAAATATGTATTGTTTAGGAAGTCGTTTCCGTAAATGTGTTCTTGTGATTTTAGAGATTTGATTTATCTCTTTTAACAGTTCTGTTCGATATTGTTCTGTTAAACTATCTTTCTTTGCAATCTTCATATTACTTAATTCTTCAAGATCTGCTAAATACTTTTTCACCGTTTTAGAATCGACATTTAACTCTCTTGTAATAGATCGAGTACTTAGGCCTTTGTTTGCTAACCTATTTAATTTATTCTGCCAGACTTCCCCATAATTTTTCACACGGCCAACTCGATACTTATCTTCCTCTGATTGATCAGGGCCTTTCCGAGCATATTTAAAGCCACATGAGCATGAAAAGGTACCAATCGGATTTGTCGTTTTGAAGTCTCTAGTTATTATTACATCTGCAATTACGAATTGCTTATAATGTGAAGCAGCTTTATTTAAGCAAGGCCATGGTCCTCTCCCGAATGGTCCTGCATCAGCTCCAATTTTCAAAAATGATTCCACATCTTTTTCTAAAAAATAAAGCATAAGCAAATGACGGAATGGGTGCACATGACGTTTTATATTGCGCGTAATCACCTTTAGCCAATTGTATTCATCGTTTACATTGATAATTGATTCGCACTTTTCTAAAAAGCCCTTTGGAAACCTTGATTGGAAAGCTTTGTATAGCTCATTTTGTCGAATTTGATTAGAAGTTGTTATTAAATTACGTTCTCGTAAAAGAGCACGATATTTTAGATTAATTGATTCTCTAGAAAATTGATGTATTGGAACTTGCAGCAGTTGATAAGCCATCTTTGCTAAAGTAATTTGAATAGTTATAAGTTCTTTAGGTTCAATCACTTGGAATGTCGATAAATTCATCAGCTTTTTATCAAATCGAATAAACTCTATTCGACTTGACTTTGAAAAATCGATAGGGTACTTCTTTAATTTCTGTTCATGATGAGCACAGTAAACAATTCCTTGTAGCTGGTGTTCACGATGTATGTAAGGTTCTCCGTATTGTTCAACATCGTTAGTTGCACAATCTGGGCAATAATATAATCCATCCTTTTTACAAATACCCCCTGCAACCATTCCGAGCCTTGTATAAAGCCCTTGTCCATTTCCTAGAACATCCTTTAGAACTTCTTTTTTACGATTCATAGACAGGAACGGAGCATAGTAAGGGTAAATTGTATGTTTAGCTAATAAATTTTCAACAGAGTAATTAGGAGTTAACTGCTGAGCTAATGTAGAAAAATGGCTACCAATCTCTACACTAGGAATCACTGAACGACATTGAAAAACCTCTTCTAATGTGTCTTTACAATCAATATTGCCACTATAAAAGTGATACCGTGCAATTGCTGAATATATTAATTCATTTGGATATGGGTTCGTAAAGAAGGGTAGCATCCAAAACACTCCTAGCTTTAATCGATATATTTCTATCTTGTCGATCAAAAT
>DATFAH010000314.1:0-4175 GCA_035254805.1 Caryophanales bacterium
TTCATTGCTTTAATAAACGATTGAATAAATAAATCAATCGCATTTAATACGGTTTGATTTTGTCCCCCAATATTAATCTTTGAACTCAGACGGCGAATTAATAATTGTTTCATTTCACGATCTAAATATTCAGCATTTTCAACACACATACCAACCCATAAATCAATCACGGGTCGAAACACTTCCATACAGTCATCAACTAAATTAAAAGCGTTGAACTGGTTTCGGTGCCCAATCCCAAAGGCAGGATGTAAACCATATGCTACGATTGTTCTAGCAAAACAAGCTCTTAAAACGATATATCCGTAATTTAATGCTGCATTATAAGTATCTAATGCTCCTCTTTGTCGATGAAAATTATCTCCAAAAAGTTCATTAAAATAAATGCGTGCAGCAAGACCTTCACGGTTCGTTTCATCCTCGAATAATACTTCATTAGAAAAATTCTTTAACTTGTTAATAATGTTTTCATCTTTATGTAAATATTCAAGAACCGATCTTTGATTATCAATCTTTATTTTTATTATTTTCCTCCACATTTCCCCTCTAGTTAAATCATCCCATTGCATTTGTTGAGACAATACACCGTAAACTCGATAATGACTATATAATCCAAGTGAAAAAGCGTTTGGATTATGGGATTCATCGCAAAAAATTAATAGAATATGATACTCTGTCAGTTTATTCATTAAGCGGCCGGTCACAACCGTTTTACTATTATCGACAACAATCGTGTGAATATCAGACAAAGGAACAAGTACTTCTTGATCGCCTTTCACTACCTTTAAATTATCGAGATACAACTTCATTTCTTCTGCTTCTTCAATATACACAATCCTCCAGCTCATATTTCCCCATCTCCTATTAATTATCTTTAGAAAAGGAAAAGAGCCCCATTATCATAATGGGGCTGAGCTCGGGATAAACCCTTGTTTTGATAGGTTCACCCAACTTTCGGTATAGGGCGATAGACGTCTCTATCGCACTTTCATCATAACCCATTTACCTATAATTGTAAAGTATTATTAAAATTTTCCTTTTCTATTTTATAAGTATTGCCTAAAATATCAACATTATACTTTATAACATTATTAAATGTAGATGGAGCTAGAAAGCCTTCTTTTTGTTCTTCTTTTTTTCTATTTACATAGTCAACTTCTATTTTATTTTGTCTAGGATTATTATCTCCTCTAAAAATCCTAAAATGTAATTCCCCATTCTTTTCAAAAGAAAACAAATCATTTTTATACAAACTAAATTGAAATTCATAACTATCATAAATTTTTTTATACTCTTTCAGTTTTTCATTATTGTATTTTTCCATATCCAAAGCATATTGATTTCCTTTTTGTTTGAACCAATGGTATGGAACTCCTAAGTATTTATAATGTCCTTCCTCATTTTTATAAATATCAACGCGTAACCCTTTAATGCTTAGTAATACTACATCATTTTTTGCATTTGGGTATTTATCTGTGATTTTCATATGGACACCTAACTTACGGTCATGATAGCGCAACGTTTTTACTGGTACCTTGCCATCTTTCAAAATATAGCCATGCTCATCATAATAAGCTTTAAATGGATTGTCTGCTTTAGGATATTCTTTAATAATCTTTTGAATAAGAGCAAACAGTTCCGGATTATGCTGTGCAATTAAAAAGCTTTCTGGACTTTTTTCAATCCGCTTTAATAAAGGAGCAACCCTATTTTTATCAAGCTGATAAATATTTGAGACTTTTCCAAGATAATAGGTTTCACCATCTTTCTCTCGTGTTCCATAAATCGTTTGATTAGACATGGTACGATTTACTTTCCGATCTACTTTATGGGAATACTTTATTTTGGATTCATAATTCATTAAGTTTCTAAGGAATGTAATATAATTATTGTGAAAGAACTGGTCCTCATTAATTATTTCTCCAGTTTCTTTATTAAAAACAATACCTTCTTCATTCATGTTTAATTCTTTAAAAAAATCAAATATAGGCATTCTTCCAATTGCTGCAACAATCAAGGCATCAATGGCGTGATGGGCATAGCTTTCTTCTCGATCTTTATTCATTCTTGCGCGCCGACGAAGTGCAGCAGTAAACGAACCTCTAATGGATAGCACCTTTGTATCAACTTCATGGATTTTAAAAAATGTTCGTAATGTCATTGAAAAACTTCGCATTGCGTATTGGGTGTCAACAAGGTTTCGGTTAATAAACTCTTTTTGCAAATCCTCATTATGGGCAATATCCCTTAATTCAAGCAAGTAGTCTTTTTTCTTACTAGAAATCTTCCTACTTTTATATAAATTTAAGACCTCTACTTTAAATTGGTCAAAAGTGCGCAAAGCTTTCCCTGATGAAAAATACTGATTTGGAGTTTTTTGCCCCTTCTTTTGATTTTCACCATGAAAGCATAGAACTTTGTTTGCCTGGCTATCATCAAAAGACAATGAAACTGGTAGAATATGATCAATTTCAAAGTTTGAAAAATTAGTGGTAATTTCATGTAACGATATACTTTTCCCTGAATAAATACATTTTCCATCCTGTGATTCCCACAATTTTAGTGCTAGATGCTGTTTGCTATTTAAATGCAGGTCTGCCAAAGATTTTACCCCAAGTAGCTTAGCCATTTCTTTCTCATGTTTTCCAATTTTTTTCTGAAAATCTGCATATTGTTTTCTTTTTTCGTCGCTGTTTTTCTCTCGAGCCGTCTCTACAACAATGGCAGTTAATTCCCCATGTTTTTTTCGAACTTCATTTGTAATTTTAATGGCTTCCCGATGAGCACGTTTCGCAACAGTACTTAATATCGCCTCATCATCAAAGGAGATATGTCGATCATGTTTCACTTTAGATAAGCGCTTCTGTTCAAAACCTCGCTCGGCAAATATCTGCATTTGGTTCTTATTTGTATGCCATAGTTCTTCCAAAACTGATTCTATTACTTTTTTGGATAGAGAATGATAGCCAGTGAATTTCGTACTCTCCTTAAAAGCATCAACGATTTTTGTAGCAGTCTGTTCATCATAAAATTTTAATAGATCTTTTAGCTGTACTTCACGGCGTTCATAAGATTTTTCTGCTGTTAGAATTTCTACAATCGAATCAAGCAAGTCAATCTTATCTAATATATCTTCAGGTAACTTATGATCCTTTACGATTTTTTGTATTTCCTTATACCCTTTAAACTCAGTAAAGGTTGGTTTGTTCGTTTTTAAATCAATTCGGCAGCCGGTCACATCCGCATCATCTGAAATGCCTTTATATTTTAGAATTTGTGGAAGAGTAATATTTTTTCCCTTTTTAATAAAATTTTCAACTAAAAAGAGCTTATCCTCGTATGTTAAATATTCACCATTAATTTGTAACTTATTTAAATCGCCACTAAGAACATTGAAAAGGTCAGCAGTATAAGACATTTTAGCAATCCTAAATTCACTTGGAAAATATGTACAATTGCCCCTCATCTTATCAATCATAGAAGTGTAAATTAACTTACCTTCCTGATCAATTGAATAGGAACCATATATTGTTGGTGACTTTTCAGAACCAGGTCCATCAAAATACTGTCGTCTTTTTTCAATCAATTCTATATATTGATTCATAAAGCCCTCTGTGATTTCGGGGTAAAATTGCTTCTGTTTAAGTAATATCGCCTTTGCTTCCTTAACATAATCTTCCGTCCGAAACCGATTTTCGTGATTCCTTATTTTTTTATGTATATTTGCTAGCCTCTCCAATTGAACTTCGCAAATATATTTACCTTCTAACAATTTCCCGTTTCTAGCTAGTTGATTTTTTGTCGAAAGCTCACTACCATTTGTTTTTTCTTCTTCAGGAGAATTTAGAGTTGTCCCTCTTTTTTTCACAAGATGGTATAAGGCAGCTGCCAGTTCCTCTTTTGTAACAGTTCCGTAAATAGCTGAGTATCTTGCCTCATACGGATTTACATTTCCAATTGATGTTATTGGTAAATGAATTGACTCTAGAAGCTGCTTAGCTCTTTCAAGGCGATGTGTTCTTCTTCTTTTTAAACGGCGAGACCCCCGAAAACTTCGACGATCTTCATTTGCATTTCTTGTTGCTTCCTCGAATAACCTTACACCTGCATCAATGATCTCACCTGTTTCTTGATCAATGATCCCCCAACCAACTGACGAAATACCAATATCCAGC
>DATFAH010000315.1:0-2007 GCA_035254805.1 Caryophanales bacterium
TGTGGTCCAAACACTTCGTGCTGTAGAAAATTTTCCAATCACAGGTTATTGAATTCATGAAGAATTAATTAAATCAATGGTAATCGTAAAAAAAGCAGCAGCGCTTGCGAATATGGATGTGAAGCGTGGTTCAATCGATGCATCGTGATCCGATTATTTTTGCCATGGCTAATCCGGTGCCTGAAATTATGCCGGATGAAGCAAAGGATGCTGTAGCTATTGTAGTCGGTACAGGCCGTTCTAATTTTTCTAACCAAGTCAACAATGTGCTGGCTTTTCCAGGTATATTCCGTGGTGCACTTGATGTTCACGCTAAAGAAATCACTGAGGAAATAAAGCTTGCGGCTGTGTATACCATTGCTGGATTAATTTCCGATGCAGAACTTCATCTGGATCACGTGATCCCAGATCCATTTGATCTAAGGGTAGCAGCACAAGTAGCAGAGGCAGTGGCAAATGCAGCGATCAAGACAAGAGTTGCCCAGAAAATAATCGAAGCCTCGGAAATCAAAAAACGGTTATTGGCATTATCGGAAGAAAATTAATTCGTTTCAATTCATGAAGGACTATCCCGTAAGTGTGAGATAGTCCTTTTTGTTCCAGGAAATTGGCGGTTATGGGAAAAATTAAATACTAATCAACTTTAAGCCTAACATATCACTTTATATGTCTTCTTTAAAAGGTAATGGCTTTCTCAGCCCACTCCACCATTTCAATACAATCATTCATAGTGGAAATAGGACAGACTGTTTGATCCTCAAGTTGACGGGATTTGATACAGGTGCCGCAAGCTAATATTACTCCACCGATTTCTATAAATTTAGCCATCTCTTTTGCGGTATTAAATTTTTCATGAATAATTGCTTCACACTCGACTGCTTCTCCCATTAAAAATATCTTTACTTCATGCCCCTTATTAAGTGAAGCATTGGCAAATCTGAATGCATTCCAGCTTTTTTCGGGCTCTTTTGTTTCTAAAATAATACCAAATTTCATGTTAACCCCCCCTAATTTTAATAATAGCCGTTATTTTACTTTCATTATAAGAGGATATTTATGATCAGAAAAATGCATTATAATCATATTTGTATAAGCGTTTTGCATAGTTGAAAATAGCTAAGGTTTAGGTCTTTTGTATTCTGTTACAATTCTTGTATATTGCTTTTTTGTATCCATACCAATCTTGTACGTGCATATGCCTATCTATCCTATCATGTGAAATTGTCGAGGTGTAAAAGATGGATCTCCATCAGTTAAAATCATTTTATTATGTAGCTAACTATCTTAATTTTTCCAAAGCAGCAGTAAAAGTTTCCTTAAGTCAACCAGCCGTATCAAGACAAATCGAATCATTGGAAAGTTACTTTAATCTTCCTCTTTTCAATCGGATCGGAAGAAGAGTTGAATTAACAGACGCTGGGAGAAGGTTACTACAATATGCTGAACAAATTCTATTATTATCTAAAGAAGCAGAAAGTGCGATGCGCTCATTTAATAACCTTGAAGAAGGTGAAATTAATGTTGGAGCAGGAACAACTATCGGAAACTATCTTCTGTCTTCCTTAATTGTTGATTTTCAGCAAAGGTATCCAAGTATCAAAATAAACCTCTTTATCGATAAGACCTATTCAATCATTGAAAAAATAAAAAAAGGTGAATTAGACATAGCAGTAGTGGCAAAATCAACGAACTATCCTGAATTCAATTATAAGCCCTTATTAATTGATGAAATAATATTAGTAGGTGGATCGGAATTAAGAATGAATAATTCCAGAACATCAAACCTTCACCAGCTGGTCGAAAAAACTTTTTTACTTAGAAGGGAAGGTTCCAACACAAGAGAAAATACTGAACGTCTTTTTAAAACACATCAATTTAAGCCGAAAAGAATAATCGAATTTGATACGAATGAGGCAATTAAGAATGCAATCATGAAAGGGTATGGAATCGGTTTTATTTCCGAACTGGCCATAAAAAATGAATTAGATTTAAATTTAGTTGTACCAT
>DATFAH010000316.1:0-2713 GCA_035254805.1 Caryophanales bacterium
AAACTAGCAGAAGAAAGATATGCAAATAATGATTGGAATTATAAGAGATAGTACAGGCAGCCCATGCTGCTTTTTGTGCGACGGGCAGTTGCATAGGGTGTTGACATAGTCAACACTCTTCTTTTCTTTATCTGACAGAGACGTCATTTCGATAAAACGACTGGATGAAGATAACGGAAGGGAATCCCAGATGGTGAAAATCCATCTCTTATTAGGGAGAGGAAATCATTGGCTATTTAAGCAACTAAATTCACTCGGCATCGTTGAAACAGAAAGACAACTAAATTCTTTACAAGATTGCCTTTATGAACAAGCAAAGAACACAAATGACGGATTTAAAGGACTAATGGAAATCCTTTCTTCAAAACTGACAATCATTTCGGCTATTAATAAAATCAAAAGTAATAAAGGTGCAATGACTCGGGTATAGATGAAAATGGTTTCCCTACTTTATATTTTTTCTTAACGATACAACAATATGAACGATTTATGAACTATTTTCTGATAATATGTTAAAAATAGCCCCCTAGGGCCATTTAAAAAAGGCGTAGAAAATTTTAATTTTATAAAGTAAGGAATAAATAAAACGTAAAAACGTTTTTTAAGGGGGAAAAGGTTAAATTACTTGTTCAGAAAATATAAATCATCTAAATAGGAAGGGACATTATCATCATGAATTTAAATCTAATGAAGCTAGCAACAACTTTTATGTTTATTATAATTTTGGCGGCTTGTGGAAATCAAGCAGAGAAAGCTGAAAAGCAATCAGTACATACCGAGCAGAGTACTTCTAACCATTCAGATAAACAATCTGACAATTTACAGCAACAAGTTTCTGTTGTAGATGGAACAGGACAAAAAATTACATTAGAAAAACCTGCAAAACGAATTGTAGAAATTAGAGGATCAGGTTTAGATATGCTAGCAGAACTTGGTGTCAAAGATGTAACGACACAAATTGGTTATCAAGAGCTTGCTAATTATTTTTTTGGTAAAGAGAAGGCCAAAGGCTTTGGGAAAATTAGAGGTTCATGGATCGAACCAAATATTGAAGATATCATTGCAGCAAAACCAGATCTCGTTATAGGTGGAGCATATCCTCATGCTGAACTAGTGAATTCATTAAAAGGCGTAGCTCCTGTTTATTTATTAACAGAAAAAGGGCATTACATGGGTGCGGTAAGAGACTTGGAAAGACTTGGGGTTCTAACTGGAAAAGAGAAGGAAGCTAAACAAGCGATTAATCATTTTCTTACTAAGCTAAAAGAGTACAAAGAAAAATCTCCTAAGAATAAATCAGCTTTAGTGTTGATGGGATCGGACACGAATTTTAATGTATATACGGAAACATCTCGTACAGGCTCCCTTTTAGCTGAGGTGACCAATTACCCTAAAATCTTAAAGGGCGGCAACCCAAAGCAATATGAAATTCCTTTGTCATTAGAAGAAATTCTCGCCATTAATCCAGATGTATTGTTTATGGAATCGTTAGGGAATGAACCTTTATCAAAACAACTTTCTAAAAACCCAGTATGGAGTCAATTATCTGCAGTGAAAAATAATCGAGTATATGAAATTGACGGAAAAATATGGCATTCAGGAAGAGGAACTAAGGGCTCTAGTGTTATCCTTGATCACGCAATGCCTTTACTTTATCCTGAAATATTCCCTAAGAAGTGATGAAGATGGTTTTAAACACGAAGTATCGGAATAAAAGTTTTTCTTTTTTAACGATCATGGTCATTCTTTTCGGATTATTAATTATTAGCGGTTTATTTGCTTTAAAGCTTGGAACTCCAAAGTTATCGTTAGGTCAGTTATTAGAAATTGTAAAGGGAGAAGGTGCCGAACAAATTCGTATTGTCGTATTAGAGCTAAGGTTGCCACGTTTTATATTAGGTACACTAGCTGGTATGATGCTAGCCCTCTCTGGTGTGATATTACAAGATTCTATGAGAAATGCTTTAGCAGGTCCAGAAATTCTTGGAGTTTCTTCAGGGGCAGCAGCGGTTATGGCTATTATTATTGTTTTTCATATTCCGGTAGCCTTTGCCTTACACCCACTGCTTGCGATGAGCGGTGGTTTAATTGGAGGAGGAATTGTCCTCGCATCAATTAGGAAAAATCCTAACCCCATTCATTTAGTTGTAGTTGGGGCTGCTGTGTCAGCTCTCCTATTTTCTATTGTCATTGCTGTCATAAGCTATGGGTCTGATACGGCGATATCTTTATTGTATCAATTCCTTACTGGGAGTTTAGCTTCTCGCACATGGGATCATGTATGGATCCTTCTGCCTTGGGCTTTTGTTGGTATACCATTAGCGATATTTAGTGCCGAGCGACTTAATGTGATCCGTCTTGGAGATGAGGTAGCGATGGGGTTGGGACTTAATGTAAATAAAACAAGAATGTTATTTATGCTGCTTAGTATTGCATTAGTTGCATCAGTTGTATCTGTTTCTGGACCAATCAGTTATATTGCCTTATTAACACCACATCTTACCCGGAGGCTGCTTAACACAGAAAGGGCACAACTTGTATTACCAATATCTTCTTTATTAGGCGCGCTATTATTAACACTTGCTGACCTTTTATCACGCAGAGTATTTGCACCACAGGAAATTTCAGTAGGAATATGGACGACAATAATAGGGGGCCCCATTTTACTTTTCTTATTACAGCAAATGATTAGGAGGGTTCGTCATCGATGAAT
>DATFAH010000317.1:0-3835 GCA_035254805.1 Caryophanales bacterium
AAAGTATAATAAACCAAATAGAGTGACAAAGGGGTTAGTTTTTGAATGGGTAGTATACTAAGAAGGGCCCATACGCAGATTCTAATGAACATCATTCGTTTAATGGGAATTTTTTCAATTGGGCTCGCGATGAAAGAATTATTTGTATTAAATCAAGAAGCAGATGCCATACAGCTGCTTATTGTTGCCATTTTATTTTTTATTTTTTCTCCATTAATGGTATCCCTTCCAAGCGGAACAAGCTTTAGACCGGGAATTGCCTTTATTTTATTTTCTATCCTTTATTTTGATTTTAGGCTTGCCATTTTGGTAGCGGTTCCAGGAATACTTTATAGTGCGTTACAGAAAAAGAAGTTTTTAAGTAATTTTTTTCTCACCATTGGCCACTTATCGATCGGGATTTATCTTGCAGGCTATGTTTATTTGCAAATGCAGAACCTACAACCTCAGAACTACATCTTCTATTTTGCTATCACCATTTGTTTAGTCCTCCATTTTTTTGCCAATCGCTTTATTGCAGCACTTATTGTTGCTCATCGAAAACAAGCTAGTATCCGTAAACAAATCTATTCTATTAAAAATGATTTAAATTGGGGATATACCTGTACATATATTATTGGAATCATGATGTTTCTTATTTTCAAAGATTACCACAATCCAGGCCTTTTCTTAGTAACCTTACTCTTAATTACCATTTATAAATCTTTTACTTATTTCCAAAAGTTAAAGGCGATGGAGGAAAAGGTTTATTTAGATGGACTTACAAATGCAGAGAACCGAATGGCTTGGGAAGAATTCTCCAGAAGTCGGCCGTTGAATTCAGGGAATGTCTTTATGATGGACTTGGATCATTTCAAAATGATTAATGATACATTCGGTCATGAATATGGAGACCAAATTCTTCAAGAAACCGTTACCTATATGAAAAATGAAATGAAAAGGAAATTTCGGCTGTTTCGCTACGGCGGGGATGAGTTTATTTTATTTGTTTTTTCAAATCAGAATGAATGTCTGAAAGTAAATGAAGAAATTAGTGAAATCATCTTAAAGCAAAACAATCTTTGGAAACAAAAAGGCTTAAACGTATCGATTAGTTTTGGCAATGCCTATTTCTCTGGAAAAGATCCGTTAGCGAATATTGTTCGAAATGCTGATAAACTAATGTACAAGCAAAAATTCGAAAAAAATATGAAGCGAAGAAATTTGATTTAATAGAAATGATTGATCGAGTATATAATACCTATGAATTTAAAATGGCGATGCTTATTTGAAAAGAGCATCGCCATGTTGTTATTTTGGTGGTTGGTCAGTCATGAATCATGGGACAATTTCAAAAACAGTACCTTGGTTAAAATCAGTTACTTTCATAGAACCATAAACCCCTAAAAATAGTCTAGTTTGATCCAGATTTGTCCCTAGACTAACATAATAGGCTGATTGAGTCCCAAAAGGATCATCGGTTTTAATAACACTAAAATCATTATGTTTCCCATCTGCTCTTAGCTTGGTATAAGCTAAAACCCCTCTAACAGGAGGTCTGGTTTCCGCATTCCGAGCCAGATCACAAAACACAACACTTCCAGCTAAATTGGGAATTCCGTTCCCCATATAGGCTTGCACTCCTGTAAGTGCCGTTCCTCCGAACTTATCGGGGCGAGGATCTTCATGAAAATAACTAGTTAAAGGTTGAAGTCGCCTCACGGAAGCTGTTATGGCTTCATTGTAATAAGCAATTGATTTCTCATCCAAAGGCTGATTTTTCGTGCAGCCTTGTATAGTCGAAGTAGGAAAATCACCTTCCCATCCGCGCCAGCCAAAGTTTATAAATCCTTTTTCGTTATGCTTTATTTTTCCTAAAGAAGCTTGAATGAGCTGAGTAACTGGTATTGGTTTATAATGAACGAATGAAAAAATCGACTCTACTAAATCCTGTCCGACATTTCCCACATATTTAATATACTGATTATGAAGCTTTTGAAATGAAATGCCTGGTATGTTGCGAACACCTTTGGCAATTACCGTAAGCGTTTCCTGAATAGGTACGGGAAGTTCATCAAAACGTGTGACAACAGGAGGATTATGGATGAACGTATTCTTAGCTACGTCCATTTCAATGATCTTGCCGGCTATTTCCATATTATTTTGACTTAAATTAAATGGATCATATCCTGCTCCACCATCTCCGGTTGTTAAAACAAGTTTTCCCGTTTCAGGTGAGAAGTTTAAGCTATTGACACCATTATGATTTAAAAATGGTCTTCTTAAGTTAAGTAATGTCCGTTGTTTTTGAGGCACGCCATTTGATTGTAAAATCCATTCTTCCACTGTATCAATATGATCATATTGCGTTTCTCTATTGATCCATTTCTTGTTTAATGTGTTAGGATCACACGGGTCAGGCTTAAAATGTTCAGAAAGTGCACCTGGGCCTTGTGTCCCAGCCATTGAATAATGAAGATAAAACAGACCGTTATAATAAAATTCAGGATGAAACGCTAGCCCCAGCAATCCCCGTTCATCATAACCACTGTGTTTTATGATTTGCGGGCGAATATTTAAAAAGGTTCTTAAACTTCCGTTTCCTATGTATAAGATCTCTCCTACCTGGGTTGCAATAAATAATCTTTCAATCGTGTCACCTGGAAGTATAGCCGTTTTCATAACGGTGGGTAAATTTAATCTACTAGCAATAGGTCGCAGACTAACCTTAACTTTTTTCACTTAAGCTTTACACCCCTTCATATCATTTTCTTTTATAAGAATATGATAAGAACCGTTCTGTTAGCACCAATCCTGGCTGGGGGGATTTGATAAGGCAGTAATTTCTAATAATTTAGGGCTTTCATTGAGTTAAAGGAATTTTAGGAAAGGAAAAGAGGCTACTGATAACAGTTGCCTCCTTTTAAAAAGTTTCATAAATAATATTTCCAGTTATGGATATATCATAATCCCCCAGTGAATTCACCTCTGATTGAAACTGATCGGAAGATAAAATATTCTTTATAATGTTTATCAGCTGTTCAGACTCTGGAGTTTTTAGAATAACCAAGTCATATCGTTCTGTTATTAGTGGGATAAAATCGATCCCAACAATTTTTGCCGTCTTTTCTATTCCTACTCCTACATCTGCTATTCCAGCAGAAACAGCGGAAGCCACACTTAAATGACTAGACTCTTCATTTTCGTATCCCTTAATGTCTCTGGAAGGAATTTCGTTGATTCTAAGCTGTTCATCAAGTAAAATACGTGCTCCTGACCCTTTCTCTCTGTTAATGATTTTAATATCTTGACGACTTAAATCAGCCCAAGATGAGAGTTTTAAAGGGTTTCCCTTTTTTACATAAAAACCAGCTTTTCTTGAGAGTAGATTGAGTAAGATAAAGGGATAGCCAACTAAAATTTTCTTTATGTAAGGTAGATTGTATTCTTCTGTATCCCCATCAAACATATGCAAACTTACGATATCGCATTCACCATTGTACATAGAAATAAGACTATTTAAACTTCCTGTATAAGAACGTAATGGTTTATATGATGAGTTTTTCTCGAGTTGTTTACAGAGAATATCCAAAACTACATCTTGCCCACTAATGACAATGCTATATTGGTCCTTAGTTCTATTCCTTATTTTTTCCTGCTTGGGAGCTTGAAATTTTAGACTTCGATTGGTTTTCTGACTGTTAATATAAATATCTAAATCTTTTGCATCAATTCTCATTTGTCTTCCTACTCGGAATACAGGCAGTTCACCCTTTTTTACAAGGTCATATAGGGTCAATTTTGATACTTTTAATAGCTGTGATACTTCTTCAATTGTATAGGAAAGCTCTTTTGA
>DATFAH010000318.1:0-5336 GCA_035254805.1 Caryophanales bacterium
AAAATACTAACTTGTTGATAACTTTAATTAAGTTTATTGCCGTCTAGCTCAAGCGCCTATCGACTAGCGTACTTCGGGCCATCTCCCTACGATAAGTCAACATCGATTCACCTTTCGGTTCATCGTGTTTCCTTTATCTCATTCGAAGTCCTCCAGTCCGTACGTCGATGATCAAGGCGCTTGAGCTTTTGTTCTTCATAATGTCATTTTTGGTTATGAAAAAAGGCTCATTTTTTGTCAAAATCATGTTGATTTTACCTGATGCATTTGCCAAATCGAAATAAATCGCTAAAATAAAGCATATGCGCTATAAGAATTTATGGTAAAATAAGGCGAGGAACATTTGTTCTTATTTCTTTTTAAAAGGAATTTAGGGGTTAATTAACGAATTTTATCTAAAAATAGATAGCATTAAGAATGGTTTTCTTTTTGTATGGTATGAAAGGGGTATTTTAGTGGCAAGAAATCAGCAAGTTTTTGATTATAATGATGATGCCATACAGGTACTAGAAGGACTAGAAGCTGTAAGAAAACGTCCAGGGATGTACATAGGCAGCACAGATTCACGAGGGCTTCACCATCTCGTGTATGAAATTGTCGATAACTCAGTCGATGAAGCATTAGGTGGCTTTGGTGATCATATTATCGTTAAAATCCATAAAGATAATTCAATAAGTGTAATTGACAAAGGGCGAGGTATGCCCACAGGGATGCATAAACTTGGTAAACCAACACCAGAAGTAATCTTAACTGTTCTACACGCTGGCGGAAAATTTGGACAAGGCGGGTATAAAACGAGCGGCGGATTACATGGTGTTGGCGCATCTGTCGTAAATGCTCTTTCAGAGTGGCTCATTGTAACCATTAAAAGGGATGGATTTGTGTATGAACAGCGTTTTGAAGATGGCGGAAAACCTGTTACCACATTAGAAAAAATCGGTAAAACAAATCAGACTGGAACAACCATTCATTTTAAGCCTGATCCAACTATTTTTTCGACGATAACTTATAATTTTGAAACCTTATGTGAAAGATTAAGAGAATCCGCATTTCTTTTAAAAGGATTAAAAATTGAAATTTTAGATGCCAGAAATGATTTTCATGAAGTTTTCCATTATGAAAATGGAATTGAAGCATTCGTTGAATATTTAAATGAAGAAAAAGATGTCCTTCACCCTGTTTTTAGCTTTGAAGGGGTACAAAATGGGATAGAGGTCGAATTTGCCTTCCAATTTAATGATGGTTATTCCGAAAACGTCCTATCATTTGTAAACAATGTCCGCACAAAAGATGGGGGCACACATGAAGCAGGATCCAAAACAGCTATGACTCGAATTTTCAACGATTATGCCAGAAAGGTTTCCTTTTTAAAGGAAAAAGATAAAAACCTTGATGGTGCAGATATTCGTGAAGGTTTAGCTGCCATTGTTTCGGTTAGAATCCCGGAAGACCTTCTTCAATTTGAAGGCCAAACAAAAGGTAAACTTGGGACAAGTGAAGCGCGTTCTGCAGTTGATGCAGTCGTTTCTGAACACCTTTCCTATTTCCTTGAAGAAAATCCTGATATCAGTTCATTGTTGATCAAAAAATCCATCAAAGCATATCAGGCACGAGAAGCAGCAAGGAAAGCCAGAGAGGATGCAAGAAGCGGTAAAAAACGAAAACGTTCTGATGCTGTTTTATCCGGTAAACTTACACCTGCTCAATCTCGAAACCCACAAAAAAATGAACTTTATTTAGTAGAGGGAGACTCTGCTGGAGGTTCTGCGAAACAAGGCCGGGATCGAAGGTTCCAAGCAGTTTTACCGTTAAGAGGTAAGGTTATCAATACGGAAAAGGCAAAATTACAGGATATTTTTAAAAATGAAGAAATTAACACGATTATTCATGCGATTGGTGCTGGTGTAGGCACTGATTTTAATATTGAAGATATTAACTACGATAAAGTTATCATAATGACGGATGCAGATACGGATGGAGCTCATATTCAAGTTTTATTGCTTACATTCTTTTATCGATACATGAAACCACTCTTGGAAGCCGGCAAGGTGTTCATTGCTCTTCCGCCATTATATAAGGTAAGTAAAGGAACGGGCAAAAAAGAAATCATTGAGTATGCATGGAACGAAGAAGAACTTCAAGACGCTGTCCGTAAGGTAGGCAGAGGATATATTATTCAGCGTTATAAAGGTCTTGGTGAAATGAACGCGGACCAGTTGTGGGAAACTACAATGGATCCAGAAACACGGACATTTATTCGTGTCAAAATCGATGATGCCGCAAGAGCAGAGCGCCGGGTAACAACCCTTATGGGTGATAAAGTGGAACCGCGACGTAAGTGGATTGAATCGAATGTAGCCTTCGGATTAGAAGAGGAAGATACGATCCTTGAAAATGAAAATATTACGGTCGGAGAGGTGGAAATTGCAGAATGAGCACAGTTGAGAAATTCCGTGACTTGCCTCTTGAAGATGTCCTAGGTGACCGTTTTGGGAGATATAGTAAGTACATTATCCAGGAGCGTGCCTTACCAGATGCACGTGACGGCTTAAAGCCTGTTCAGCGAAGAATTCTATATGCGATGCATGTTGAAGGTAATACACATGAAAAAGGATTTAGGAAAGCTGCGAAAACTGTTGGGAATGTTATTGGTAATTATCATCCACATGGGGATTCTTCCGTATATGAAGCAATGGTGAGAATGAGTCAGGATTGGAAGGTTCGAAATGTTCTTGTTGAAATGCATGGTAATAATGGATCTGTAGACGGAGATCCAGCTGCTGCAATGCGTTATACAGAGGCAAGGCTTTCAGCAATTGCTTCTGAACTGCTTCGTGATATTGATAAAGAAACGGTTGAATTTATTCCTAATTTTGATGATACCTCTAAAGAACCAACCGTTTTCCCTGCTATGTTCCCCAATTTACTTGTAAATGGATCAACAGGTATTTCCGCAGGGTATGCTACCGAAATCCCCCCACACCACCTTGGAGAAGTAATCGATGGGGTTATTTTGAAAATGGATAAACCAAAAGCAACCGTGGATGAGCTTATGTCCATTGTTAAAGGACCTGATTTCCCAACTGGAGGAATCATTCAAGGAATTGATGGAATTAAGAAAGCATACGAAACAGGTAAGGGAAAAATTATTATTCGCGGAAAGGCTTTGATTGAAGAAATTCGTGGCGGCAAGCAGCAAATTGTCGTGACTGAAATTCCATTTGAAGTCAACAAAGCAAATCTGGTTAAAAAAATTGATGAATTCCGATTGGATCGAAAAGTAGAAGGAATTTCAGAAATTCGTGATGAAACGGATCGTACGGGTCTTCGAATCGTCATTGAGTTAAAAAAAGACGCAGTTGCCGAAGGGGTTTTAAACTACTTATATAAAAATAGTGATTTGCAGGTCACTTATAACTTCAACATGGTTGCCATTCATAAAAAACGGCCAAAACTAATGGGACTCAGGGAATTGCTGGACGCTTACATTGATCATCAGAAGGAAGTCGTAACCCGCCGTACGCAATTTGAGCTACGAAAGGCTCGTGAACGGTCACATATTGTTGAAGGGTTAATGAAAGCACTGTCCATACTTGATGAAGTCATTGCGACCATTCGTGCCTCAAAGGATAAGCGGGATGCGAAAGATAATTTAATCGCAAAATATGACTTTACAGAAGCACAGGCAGAAGCAATCGTTTCCTTACAGCTTTATCGACTAACGAACACAGATATTACTGCATTAAGAAAAGAAGCAGAGGAATTATCCAAAAAAATTGCAGAACTAACAGCCATTTTAGAAAGTGAAAAGAAACTGCTTTCAGTCATTAAAAAGGAACTAAAAGACGTTAAGAAACGATTCGCAGATGATCGTCGTTCCAAAATTGAAGCTGAAATAGAAGAATTGAAAATTAACCTTGAAGTTACAGTTCCAAGTGAAGATGTGATTGTCACTGTAACGAAGGAAGGATATGTAAAGCGGACTAGTCTACGTTCCTTTGCCGCATCAAATGGCCAAGATCTTGCAATGAAAGATTCCGATCGATTGCTAGCCCAGCTGAATATGAATACGCAAGACGTCTTAGTCCTCTTTACGAACAAAGGAAATTACCTATATTGTCCTGTTCATGAATTGCCTGATATCCGTTGGAAGGATCTCGGTCAACACATAGCCAATCTAATTCAAATTGACCGTGATGAGACGATTATTCAGGCACTACCTATAAAGGATTTTGAGATTGATGCATTCCTAATTTTTGTCACTAAAAACGGTATGGTAAAGAAGACTGAACTTAAACACTATAAGGCACAAAGATATTCAAAACCACTTGTGGGTATTAATTTAAAGGACGATGACCAAGTAATCGATGTTCATTTAACTGATGGAACAAAAGAATTATTCCTTATTTCCCATTACGGCTATGCTCTATGGTTCCACGAAGAAGAAGTAAGTATTGTAGGAGCACGTGCAGCTGGTGTGAAAGGGATAAACCTTAAAGATGGAGATTTTGTTATTGGGGGAAAAATCATCAACCCTGAAAATAAACAAGAGATTATCATCGCCACCCAGCGTGGATCCGTTAAAAAAATGAAATTAAAAGAATTTGAAAAAGCTTCAAGAGCAAAACGTGGTGTTGTGATCTTAAGAGAGCTAAAGGCAAATCCGCATCGTGTCGTAGGCTTTGTTATTTCAAATGTACAGGATGAAATTTTTATTCAGACAGAAAAAGGAATAACAGAGAGCTTTAATTCCTCCGATTTAAAAGCAAGTGACCGTTATTCTAATGGCTCATTCTTCCTTGATGAAGGAGATAGCGGAAAAGTCATTTCGATTTGGCAAGTTGAAGGGTCTGACGCAGCAACAGAATAATTTTTCTAAGACTCCCTAAAAATGGGGAGTCTTTTTAATCTTTTTTCCAAAATTGGGCATAATAACTACTATTATGTTTAAGGAGAAGGGAAAAAATGAGAAAAGAGCTAATCCTTATTTTTACGATTATTCTTCTTGTATCACTTACCACAATTACTGGAGTATACGCAATTGAGGAAAAAGCAAAGATCATTACCCTATCTAAAAAGGAGTTAGATATTACTGGTGATGGATTAAAGGATACGATCCATTTAAATGTGTTGCCTTATCAGAATAAATCTTCATACTACAAAAAAATCTATTTGAAAATAAATGCGTCTAATCACAAAACCTATATGATTCCCTTAGAAAGTGGACTCAAACCTACATTAAAATTTGTTGATTTAAATGATGATTCCGTTATGGATATATTTGCAAATATCCCTATAGGAGAAAATGGAGATGAATGCAATAACTTTGTCTATAC
>DATFAH010000319.1:0-9117 GCA_035254805.1 Caryophanales bacterium
TATCCACATACTAACAAGCCCTACTAGTACTTCTACTATTTTTTTAAATCTTATTATTATATGATTAGCCATTAGAAAATATGCACAAAAAGGGGGATTTAGAAAGTGAAATTTATTATCCAACGTGATCGTCTTATCCAAAGCGTGCAAGATGTAATGAAAGCTGTAACATCAAGAACAACCATTCCCATCCTTACTGGGATCAAAATAGTAGCAACAAATGAAGGAGTTACTTTAACAGGCAGTGACTCCGATATTTCGATTGAATCCTTCATTCCAAAAGAGGAAGAAGAAGACGAAATTGTTGAAATCAAACAAACAGGTGCCATTGTACTTCAAGCAAAATTCTTTAGTGAAATCGTTAAAAAACTACCTACAGATTCAGTAGAAATTGAAGTCTTAAATCACTTGCAAACCGTTATTCGTTCAGGGAAATCAAAATTTAATCTTAATGGACTTGATGCAGAAGAATACCCACACCTTCCTCAAGTTGAAGAAAATAACAAATTCCATATAGAAACTGATCTTTTAAAAGCGATGATCAGGCAAACTGTCTTTGCAGTGTCCACCTCAGAAACACGCCCGATCTTGACAGGTGTCAACTGGAAAGTTGAAAACAACGAATTAATCTGTATTGCAACAGATAGCCATCGATTGGCATTAAGAAAAGCAAAAATAGAAACTGAAAACACGTATAATGTTGTGATTCCTGGTAAAAGTCTTAATGAATTAAGTAAAATCATTGATGATTCCAATGAATTAATTGACATTGTTATTACCGAAAATCAAGTTTTGTTTAAAGCGAAGCATTTATTATTCTTCTCAAGGCTCTTAGAAGGGAATTATCCTGATACATCCCGCTTGATCCCAAATGAAAGTAAGACGGATGTCATTGTAAAGACGAAGGAATTCCTTCAAGCCATTGATCGCGCTTCCCTTCTTGCACGTGAAGGTAGAAATAATGTCGTTAAATTTTCTACCTTTAAAAATGGATTTATTGAGATTTCTTCTAATACGCCTGAAGTTGGAAAAGTAATTGAGGAAATCCAAACACAATCCATTGAGGGTGAAGAATTAAAAATCTCCTTTAGTGCTAAATATATGATGGATGCACTTAAAGCGCTTGAAGGAACAGATATCAAAGTTAGTTTTACAGGAGCAATGCGTCCATTCTTAATCAGACCGCTGCATGATGAATCGACCCTGCAATTAATTTTGCCGGTGAGAACATACTAATTGAGCATGAAATAGCCAATAAGCTGCCAATATAAGGCAGCTTATTAGTGTTTTTCTTCTAGTTCTTTCAGACTAAATCTTAGTTTTCTTTGTAACTGGAAGAATTATTTAGTAAAATAAAGTTTTAAAGACCATTTAAGAAAAGAGTGGATTTTTAATGCCTACACAAATAAAGATCGAAACAGAATTTATTACTATAGGGCAATTTTTAAAATTAGCTGATGTCATTCAAACAGGCGGAATGGCCAAATGGTTTTTAAGTGAAAATTCTATTTTTGTGAATGGTGAGCAAGATCAAAGAAGAGGAAGAAAGCTTTATCCAGCTGATAAAGTTAAAATTCCTGGCTTTGGGGAGTTTTTAATAACCAACTAGCTAAAGGATGCTATGCCATGTATATTGAGCAATTGGCGTTAAATCATTATCGAAATTATGAAGAATTGAATATTTCCTTTGAAAATAAAGTAAATGTCATCTTAGGTGAAAATGCTCAAGGAAAAACAAATGTGATGGAATCCATCTATGTTTTAGCTATGGCAAAATCTCACCGTACCTCAAATGACAAAGATCTTATTCGCTGGGACCAAGAGTATGCTAAAATAGAAGGTAGAATTCATAAACAATATGGTTTTATCCCAATTCAGCTAATAATCTCCAAAAAAGGGAAAAAGGCAAAATGCAATCATATTGAACAAAAAAAGTTAAGTCAATATGTTGGAAATATGAATGTCGTCATGTTTGCACCGGAAGATCTCCATCTTGTGAAAGGGAGTCCACAAGTAAGACGCCGATTTATCGATATGGAAATAGGCCAGGTGTCCCCTATTTATTTACATGATATGAGTCAATATCAAAAAATACTTCAACAGCGTAACCACTTTTTAAAAATGCTACAGATAAAAAAGCAAACAGATCAAACCATGCTTGAAATTTTAACGGAGCAATTTATTCAAACTGCTGTGAAAATTGTCATGAAGAGATTTGAGTTTCTTCGCTTACTTAAGATGTGGGCAAAGCCCATTCATAAAGGAATTTCAAGAGGATTAGAAGAACTAGAAATTCATTATAAACCGTCAGTGGATGTATTAGAAGAACAAGATTGGTTAAAAATGGTAAGGTGTTTTGAAGAAAAATTCCAAAAAGTTAAATTGCGAGAAATAGATCGTGGTACGACGTTATTTGGGCCGCACCGCGATGATATCCAATTTTCAGTAAATAATCGGGATGTTCAAACATTTGGTTCCCAAGGCCAACAGAGAACCACAGCCTTATCGGTAAAACTTGCAGAAATTGAATTAATCCATTCTGAAATTAAGGAATACCCAATTTTACTTCTTGATGATGTTTTATCAGAGTTAGATGATTACCGACAATCCCATTTATTAAATACCATCCAAGGAAAAGTTCAAACTTTTGTCACAACAACAAGCGTAGAAGGAATTGACCATCAAACCTTGAAAGAAGCTTCAACTTATGTGGTAGAGGCAGGAGCGATAAAGAAAGTTACCTGAGGTGAAATATTTATATTCATATTGGGGAAGACCTGAATGTCAAGGTAAAGGATGTTATTACCCTTTTAAGTCCATTGTGATTACGAATACTCAAGTTTATTTATCTCCCCTTGCTTCAGGAACATTAAAAAAACGTTCCATTCAGATAAATGTACTAGATTTTCAATGAAAAAATTTAGTTGATTTTAAAAACTGCTAATTAACATGTTTTGTTCGAGCATAATTACAATCTATGAAAAAGGTAACTTTAGTTAAGAAAGTGCAGGTGAACATAGTGACAATGGAACAAAAGGAACTCCAAGAAGCAGCATATGGAGCCGATCAGATACAGGTTTTGGAAGGTCTTGAGGCAGTAAGAAAGAGACCAGGTATGTATATTGGTTCAACAAGCGGAAAAGGTCTCCATCATCTTGTATGGGAAATCGTTGATAACAGTATAGACGAGGCTTTAGCAGGATTCTGTGATGAAATCAATGTCATTATTGAAAAGGATAACAGTATTACCGTTAAAGATAACGGGCGTGGTATCCCTGTTGGTATACAAGAAAAAATGGGCAGACCAGCGGTAGAAGTCATTATGACCGTACTTCATGCTGGCGGTAAGTTTGGCGGCGGGGGCTACAAAGTTTCCGGCGGACTTCACGGTGTTGGTGCATCAGTCGTTAACGCATTGTCAACTGAACTTGAGGTTTATGTCCATCGGGATGGCCATATCCATTATCAAAAATTTACCCGTGGTGTCCCAGTAGCTGATTTGAAAGTAATTGGTGAAACAGATCATACAGGTACGATTACACATTTTACTCCGGACGGGGAAATTTTTACTGAAACATTGGAATACGAATACGATATTTTAGCAACTCGTCTTCGTGAACTTGCCTTTTTAAATCGAGGAATTAAGATTACGATTGATGATAAACGAGTAGAAAACAAATGTAATGAGTATTATTACGAAGGCGGTATTATCTCTTATGTGGAGCATTTAAACCGCACAAAGGAAGTTATTCACGAAGATCCCATCTATTTGGAGGGAGAACGTGATGGCATTACCGTTGAGGTTGCTCTTCAATACAATGAAGGGTATACAGAAAATATTTATTCCTTTGCCAATAACATTCATACGTATGAGGGCGGCACACATGAATCAGGCTTCAAAACAGCTTTAACAAGAGTTATTAATGATTACGCAAGAAAGAATGGAATTTTTAAAGACAATGATGCCAATCTTTCTGGAGAAGATGTACGCGAAGGACTAACAGCGATTATCTCTATAAAACATCCTGATCCACAGTTTGAAGGACAAACTAAAACAAAGCTAGGCAACTCAGAAGTTAGAACCATTACAGATGCTGTTTTTTCCAGTCATTTTGAAAAATTCTTATTGGAAAATCCGAATGTAGCTAAAAAAGTTGTTGAAAAAGGATTAATGGCAGCAAGAGCCAGAGCAGCTGCTAAAAAAGCGAGAGAGCTTACTAGAAGAAAAAGTGCCTTGGAAGTATCTAGTTTACCAGGGAAATTAGCGGATTGTTCCTCAAAGGATCCGTCTGAAAGTGAAATCTATATTGTTGAGGGTGACTCTGCGGGAGGATCTGCCAAGCAAGGGCGGGACCGCCATTTCCAAGCGATTTTGCCGCTTCGAGGAAAAATCCTAAATGTAGAAAAAGCCCGACTTGATAAGATTCTATCTAACAATGAAGTTAGGGCAATGATTACGGCAATTGGAACAGGAATTGGTGAGGATTTTGATATTGCCAAAGCTCGTTATCATAAAATTGTTATCATGACGGACGCGGATGTTGATGGTGCACATATTCGTACGCTTATTTTAACGTTCTTTTACCGTTATATGAGAAAAATTTTAGAAGCAGGTTATGTTTATATCGCCCAACCGCCATTATATAAAATTCAACAAGGTAAACGAGTTGAATATGCCTATAATGATAAAGAACTTGATCGTATTTTTGCGGAACTGCCAAGCTCACCTAAGCCAAATATCCAGCGTTATAAAGGTTTAGGAGAAATGAACCCTGAACAATTGTGGGAAACAACGATGGATCCATCAACTCGAACCATGCTTCAGGTCAGCCTTGAGGATGCAATTGAGGCCGACGAAACCTTTGAAATGTTAATGGGTGACAAAGTAGAGCCGCGCCGTAACTTTATTGAGGCAAATGCACAATACGTAAAGAATTTGGATATTTAATTGAAAGATTTATACATCATAAGAAGTCAGGATTATTGGATAGTCTATCCTGCTTTTAATGGTTAGTGTTTCATGTTTTTGAACATATCTAGGTTAAGCGCCCTGGGTCATATAAGTTTATCCAAGGCGCTTAACCTTCTTTAAGGAGGTTTCTCTTATGGCCGACACGCCAAATTCTCGAGTAAAAGAGATTAATATTAGTCAGGAAATGCGGTCTTCTTTCTTAGATTATGCGATGAGCGTTATTGTATCCAGAGCATTACCTGATGTACGAGATGGTTTAAAACCGGTTCACCGCCGTATTTTATATGCTATGCATGACCTTGGGATGCATTCGGACAAGCCATATAAAAAGTCAGCCCGTATTGTTGGGGATGTAATCGGTAAGTATCACCCACATGGTGATTCTGCTGTTTATGAAACGATGGTTCGTATGGCACAAGACTTCAATTATCGTTATATGCTCGTTGATGGTCATGGAAATTTTGGTTCTGTTGACGGTGATGCCGCCGCCGCAATGCGTTATACAGAATCAAGAATGTCTAAAATTTCAATGGAACTTTTAAGAGATATCAACAAAGATACCATTGACTATCAAGATAACTATGATGGTGAAGAAAAAGAGCCTGTTGTACTACCGGCGCGTTTTCCGAATCTTTTAGTAAACGGGACAACCGGTATTGCCGTTGGAATGGCAACCAACATTCCACCACATCAGCTCGGTGAGGTCATTGATGGTGTATTAGCGATCAGCCGTGACCCTGAATTGACAACTGGTGAGCTAATGGATATTATTCCAGGCCCGGATTTTCCAACCGGCGGAATTATTCTTGGCAGAAGCGGGATCCGGAAAGCATATGAAACAGGCAGGGGATCTATCACCTTGCGTGCTAAGGTAGAAATCGAACAAAAGTCGAACGGGAAAGAAGTTATTATTGTTCGTGAGTTACCTTACCAAGTAAACAAAGCGAAGTTAATCGAAAAAATTGCTGAATTAGCACGTGATAAAAAAATCGAGGGTATCACAGATTTGCGAGATGAATCAGACCGTAAAGGGATGCGCATCGTAATTGAAGTTCGTAAAGACGCCAATGCCAATGTTCTTTTGAATAATCTATATAAGCAAACTGCTCTGCAAACTAGCTTTGGAATTAATACGTTAGCCCTCGTGAATGGCCATCCAAAGGTATTAAATCTAAAGCAATGTCTAGTCTATTACCTGGATCATCAAAAAGTGGTGATTCGCCGGAGAACGGAGTTTGAATTACGAAAAGCAGAAGCCCGCGCTCATATTTTAGATGGTTTGCGAATTGCTTTGGATCATCTGGATGAAGTTATCAATTTAATTCGAAGCTCACAAACAACTGAAATTGCTAAAGAAGGTTTAATGACAAGATTTAATCTCTCTGAAAAGCAGGCGCAAGCTATTCTTGATATGCGATTGCAGCGTCTAACCGGCTTAGAAAGAGAAAAGATCGAGGAAGAATACCAAGGCTTAGTCAAATTAATTGCTGAATTAAAAGCAATTTTAGCTGATGAGGAAAAGGTTCTTGAAATTATCCGTGAAGAATTGTTGGAAATTAAAGAGCGTTTTAATGATAAACGCCGTACGGAAATCGTTGCTGGCGGAATTGAAAATATCGAAGATGAGGATTTAATCCCACGTGAAAATATTGTGATTACGTTAACGCATAATGGCTATATTAAACGTCTTCCTGTATCTACGTATCGTGCCCAAAAACGTGGCGGACGCGGAATACAAGGAATGGGGACCAATGAAGATGACTTTGTCGAGCATCTCATTACCACATCTACTCATGATACAATCCTGTTTTTTACAAATAAAGGAAAGGTTTATCGGTCAAAAGGCTATGAAATCCCTGAATACAGCCGAACTGCGAAGGGAATTCCAATTATCAATCTATTGGGGATTGAAAAAGGCGAATGGGTAAATGCTATTATTCCTGTAGAAGAATTTGTGGATGACTGGAATTTGTTCTTTACAACAAAAGAAGGAGTATCAAAACGATCTCCGCTAACATCATTTGCCAACATCCGTAACAACGGTTTAATCGCCTTGAATTTACGTGAGGGTGATGAACTCATTTCAGCTAGACTTACAGATGGAAGCAAAGAAATCATCATTGGAACGAAAAAAGGAATGATTATTCGTTTCCCTGAAACAGATGTCCGCTCAATGGGCAGAACAGCAACAGGTGTTAAAGGGATAACGTTAAGAAATGATGATGAAGTTGTTGGAATGGAAGTTCTTGAGGAAAATACAGATATCCTAATTGTTACAAAGAATGGCTATGGAAAACGTACACCTGCTTCAGAATATCGCGTTCAAGGCAGAGGTGGAAAAGGTATAAAAACATGTAACATCACAGATAAAAATGGTGATCTTGTTTCGACGAAGGCTGTAACTGGTGAAGAGGATCTTATGCTCATCACAACAGGCGGAGTTCTTATCCGTATTCCAGTTGATGGAATCTCAACAATGGGAAGAAATACTATTGGCGTAAAACTGATTAATATTAAAGAAAATGAAAATGAATGTGTTTCAACAGTTGCGAAAGTTGAGAAAGAAGAATCAGAAGAAATTAATGATACTAGCGCTGTTGAAATAGAAGAAGATAAATAATTTTTTAAACAGGAACGCTCTTAGCGTTCCTCTTTTTTGGTAAAATAGAATTAAAATGGCAGGATAAGAAATTTGAGGTGTGTGCCCTTGCGTGTGAAAATAAAGGATATCCAAGAAGGCTGTATACTATCAGAAGATGTTTTTAGTAAGACTAATCGCCCTATTCTTCCAAAGAAAACAATTATTACACCATCCTTAATCAACGTGTTAAAGGCCTTTATGGTTTATGAAGTAGATGTTGAAAAAACCTTAGTTAATGGTATCCCTTTTCTTCCATATGAGCTAGAATCAGCTGAAATTAATCCAAAAAAGGCAAGAAAACAATTAGGATTCACTGATTTATTTTTACAATCAGCCTATCAATATAAAAAGGAATTTCATTCTTGGCAAGCAGGTCTCCCGATTGATATTAGCA
Source organism: Caryophanales bacterium (assembly GCA_035254805.1). Taxonomy (GTDB): domain Bacteria; phylum Bacillota; class Bacilli; order Bacillales; family Cytobacillaceae; genus JAUZPL01. The sequence goes on from DATFAH010000319.1 coordinate 8,008, forward strand.
AAATTAGGAATTTATTAATGCCTCTTTTGGAAAAAATGGAGAATCACCCGTATGAAATTTTTAACTTGCACCATTTTTCAACAAAAGAAGATTATATGTATCAACATCCTGTTGCCGTTGGATTAATAAGCGGATTTATCGGGAAAAAGATAAATCTCGAAAAAGGCGAATGGCTGCAGTTAGCCTTAGCTGGGTGCCTGGCAGATTGCGGGATGGCTAAAATTAATCCTGCAATATTGCAAAAAAAATCTTCGTTAACAAGTAGTGATTATGAGGAAGTAAAGAAGCACCCGATATTTAGTTATAAAATGGTCCAAAACATTTCTGTTTTAAGAAAGGACGTAAAAGTTGCTATTCTAGAGCATCATGAGAGACTTGATGGAAGTGGGTATCCATTAGGACAAAAATCGCAAAAAATCCATCAGTATGCAAAAATCATTGCACTTGCTGATATCTTCCATGCAATGACCTCTGAGAGACTATATCGCAGCAAACAATCTCCTTTTAAGGTTTTAGAAATGATTCTAGAAGACAGTTTTGGGAAGTTTGATACCGAAATTGTAAGATCAATTAGTTCAAGTATTATAAAATTTTCATTAGGCGATAAAGTTAGATTATCTGATGGCAGAGAAGCAGAAATTTTATTTGTTGATGGGAGCCACCCTACGCGTCCCCTTATTAAGATCACAGATACAGGTGAAATTATTCAACTTGTGCAGAATAGACAATTACATATTGACGGCATTCTTTCATAAGACACCCAGCTAAGGAGTTGTCTTTTTTTTTGAATCAAATTTCTTGATTCATAAAGTAGACTGTTGGTATAATCAACAAGCAACACATATTATTTATTATTTTCAAAGTGAATATAAAAAAAGTGTTGACGAAGATTAGTATAAGTGTTATATTTATAAAGTCGCTTCTGAGCGATGGAAACAAATTGATCCTTGAAAACTAAACAAACAAAAACGTAAAAACAAACAATAAATATAGTGTTTGCTTTATAGCAACACTAGCCAACGTAAACTATGAGCTAACTCATACTTTCTTTTATGGAGAGTTTGATCCTGGCTCAGGACGAACGCTGGCGGCGTGCCTAATACATGCAAG
>DATFAH010000320.1:0-7054 GCA_035254805.1 Caryophanales bacterium
AATGATCTAAATCACATGTCCAAAAATTGGTGCTCCATTATAGTTAAAGTAATGAAAGATGGGAGGGATCGTGATGAAATCAGGAAAATATGCTAAGCAATTGAAGCGAAAACCGGTTCAATTTACGAGATACATCGTCCAAGCATTGTTTTTGCTATTTATCCTATATGTAGGACTTCGATTTTATCAATTTTACATGCACTTTGAAACGTTAGGTAAAGAACCATTTGTGGAAAGGCCAAGTGCTGTCGAAGGCTTTTTGCCAATCAGTGCCTTGGTGGGTTTAAACGTGTGGATTAATGGTGGGGGCTTTGATCAGATCCACCCGGCAGGCCTTGTATTGTTTACTTTCTTTATCGTGAGTGGACTCTTGTTCCGTAAAGCATTTTGCGGCTGGATTTGTCCAGTAGGTACAATAAGTGAATGGACAGGAAGGCTTGGGAAAAAGCTTTTTAGAAGAAACTTTGAAATCCCCCAATGGCTCGGATGGATTTTAACTCCCTTGAAATACTTATTACTATTAATCTTTATCAACATGATTTTCTTTATGGATTTTTATAGTGCAAAAGATTTTTTGGTCACCGATTATAATAAAGTATCAGACGTGAAGATGCTGTTATTCTTCTTAAATATTGGCGGTTTAGCCTTGAAGGTTATTATCATCCTGTTTGTTCTTTCCCTGTTTTTCCGAAATTTTTGGTGCCGGTTCCTTTGCCCTTATGGAGCACTGATTGGACTGGGTTCAATTTTCCGGATTTCGAAGATTACGAGAAATGAAGATACATGTATAAGCTGCGAAATGTGTACGAAAGTTTGTCCGCAAAGAATTACCGTTCACAAGAAAACAGCAGTCAATACACCAAATTGCACAGCCTGTATGGCATGTGTCGAGGCATGTCCGGTAAAAGATACACTGAACATGACCGTTGCAAGGAAAAAGGTTAGTAAATGGTGGATCCCTGTTGTCTTTTTTGTCTTGTTCTTCCTTGTAATTGGGTATGCAAAAATGACGGGTCACTGGGATACGATTATTACGTATGATGAGTGGAAGAAATTGCTTCCAGAAGCAAATAATATTGGTCATTAAAGTGAAGGCTGTCTAAGTAGGCAGCCTTTTCTAATTTAGGCACATACCCATCTATTTTTTCATAGTATAAAGCAAAAAATAAAATGGAGTCGTCACAAATGTTTAAAAACGAAAATTCGCCCTTTAGTGCAGAGCTGCATAGTTTAAGTGATTTAAAGGCAAGAGGTGTTTACCTTTTTCCTGTGGCACTAAAAGAGGTTGGCGGCAATAAATGGGGTTATATGAATGCAAAAGGAAAAATCATTCTTTCTCCCATCTATGACCATGGAGGAGATTTTCAGGATAATGGCCTAGCTATTGTCCGACTATTGGATTTATCAGGTGTGATTGATGAAAAGGGATATTTTATTGTGAAACCAAAATATGAAACGATCAATCCTTTTTCCGAGGGGCGTGCTACCGTCATTACCTCAGAAGGATTTAAGGTCATTGATGAAAGCGGGAAGGAGATTACCTCAAGGACATACTCCTTTATAGGTGATTATAAAGAAGGCAGGGCTTTAATTGTCGATACGGATACCCATGGACAGTATTTATATGGATATTTAAACAGACGGGGAAAGGAAGTATTTCCACTTTCCTATTTAATGGCAAGTAATTTCTATGATGGAAAGGCCGTTGTTAAAAATATAGATGGGGCTTATTCACTTATTGGCCTTGCCGGTAAAGTGTATAACACGTACTCTTATGCCTTTGTGGGGAATTATGGTGATGGGTTGCTTGCGTTTCAAAAAGAAGCGAATGGAAAATATGGCTATCTAAATGAGCAAGGGGAAATGGTGATCGAACCGCAATTTTCTGATGCCCAATCGTTTACTGACGGACGTGCCATCGTTCAAGTTACAAAAGAAGACAAAGAGTTTTACGGACTTATTGATCGAAAAGGCTATTTCATTGTTAAACCGTATTATCAGATGATGATACATCTTGGTGAAGGACGGATTGCCGTAGGAAAGGCAATTGTAGCTAATAAGCCATATATGGGGTCAGTATATGCCATTGCGGATATGGATGGTCACATTTTAACGGGATTTCTTTTTCAGCAAATAACGAAATTTGAGGGTGGGATCGCCTCAGCATATAATGATCATTCGACCTTCTTTATTGATCGAAATGGAAAAAAAATCGAAAGTCTTCCGATCCTCCCAGGAAGTGGCGAAATGCATTTCGATAAAACACTTGTTAAGGCTGAAGTTGATTTTCGCCTTCATTATTTTTCAAAAAAGGGAGAATTGGTGTGGCAGCAAAATCAGGTGATTCCTCTTAATGATCAGTTTTCAATTAAAGAAAATAAATATAAACCAAACAAAGATTATTTAGTCTATTTTCCACAAATAATGGGGATGGAAGAGGAAGAGATCCAATCGAAAGTAAACCAGACGTTAAAAAATTTTTCTGCAGTTAAATTTGTACCCACCCAAAAACAGCTTGATTCAAATTATACAGGGAATTTTGAAGTCACTTTCTTTCGAAAAAATTTGCTTGTTATTGAAAAAGCAGCCTACAACTACCCCTTTGGGGCGACCCACGGGATGCCTATTAAAAAATATGCTCATATTGATCTTAAAACAGGTGTTTTTTATCCATTAAAAGATTTATTTAAACAAGGGAGCCCATATATTAAAACGATTAGCGATATGATTTTAGAGCAGATTAAAAATGATGAAAAATACAATTATGTGTTTTTTGACAGATACACCGGGATACGATCAGACCAACCATTTTTTATCACAGAAGATACACTAAATATTTATTTTAACCCATATGAAATTGCTCTTTACGCAGCTGGATTTCCGACCTTTGCCATTCCCTTTGATGAAATGATGGATCTTATTAATCTTAGAGGCGAATTTTGGCGGGCATTTCATTAATGATTTAATTCGGGCTGTTTTATTCAAAAAACAGCCCGTTTTTTCACAATAATTTTACACGATATTCACAATGTTCATCCCCATTCACGTTACATTTAACCTCGTGAACGATAACTTTTCCTTCGTAAAACCGTGAAATGGCCCCTTCTAAAATCGCTCCCTCTAAATCACAAGTCATATTACCTTGATGAACAGGGATTCCTTTGCAAAAACAATCCTTAACCATAATATGTATTTCGTTTTCCTTTGAATCAATAATGGAGGGAATTCCAATCATAAGTTCCTCGAAAATTTTCAATGTTTCCTCGATCGAATGAACAGGCAGACTTTGGCCAATTTTTCTGCCAACCGTAATGGTGGTGCTTTTGCCGCGCATTGGCAAACCTTGATACATTCCAATTAATCTTACCGATCTGAATAATTCCAAAGGAACCAAATTACCCAGTGTTTTTCGATCAATATTCTTCATGTCTTCATATGTAAATAAATCCAAAGTGGAATACCCCTCCTCTGTTATTTATGTTGTGTGAGTAATCTGAATTCATTTTCACAAAATAAAAAATGAATAACCTTGATTTATATCAATTTTTTTCAACATTTAGAACTATAAACTTAAGTTTATAGTGTGAGGAGGGGAATCGGGATCGACCGATTTATAACGAATATGAATACATCACTTATCCAACAATTTCAAACATCAATCGTTATCTTAACGTCTGATTATGAAATTGCTTTTGCAAACCCAGCTTTTATTGAAGAGAGCGGCTATCGTGAGGAAGAGTTATTGGGGAAAAAGGTAAATGATTTTTTTATGGAGTTGGGCTCCATATCGGAAAATCGAAATGGGGAAATTTTTATTAAGACAAAAAGTGGGGAGGTAACACCAAAATGGATGGAAATTAACCATTTTAGTCCCGCAAATGATAACCATTATATTGGACTTATCTTGTTAGATGTTCAAATGTCTGGTGTTGACCCGCTGACAAAGCTTCCGAATCGCTACTTTTTTTATCGCTATTTAAATAAAGCGATCAAAAAAGCGGGTGTAGAAAAAACACTTCTGGCCCTATTTTATATTGATTTAGACCGGTTTAAATTTATCAATGATACACTGGGACATTCATATGGCGACCTGTTATTAAAACAAGCATCTGAACGATTAAAAAGGTGTGTAGGCACAAAAAATTTGGTTGCTCGAATGGGTGGAGATGAATTTATCTATTTAGCCGAGGATTTACGGGATGAAACAGATGTTGACGATCTGGCTCAAGAAATTTTAAACTCATTTAGTGCCCCATTTCAATTAAAAGAAATTGAAATTTATATCTCTCCAAGCATTGGGATTAGTATGTACCCGTATGATGGGGATGAGATTGAATCGCTTATTTCAAATGCTGATTCAGCCATGTATCGCGCAAAGCGGAGTGGAAGAAATAAAATCGAAAAGGCACAGCTGGATGTGAGTGCTGGGGCTTTTGAAAAATTAATGGTTGAAAACGATCTTCGCAATGCCCTTGTAAAAAATGAACTGCTCCTTTATTTTCAGCCACAAATTGATTTGAGCAAAAATGAAATTGTTGGGATGGAAGCATTATTACGCTGGAATCACCCTGAGCTTGGCATTGTGCCTCCAGCCGAATTTATCCCAATTGCGGAGGAATCAGGATTAATCATTCCAATTGGTGATTGGGTTATGCGTGCCGCTTGTTTAAAAATTAAAGCGTGGATGAAAGAGGGGCAGAGAATTCGCATCTCCATCAATCTTTCCGCAAAGCAATTTTTACAAAATGATTTAGCAGAGAAATTTCAGCAATTAATTGATGAAACCCAAATACCACCAGAACTTTTGGAAATCGAAATTACGGAGAGTATGATCATGTACAATATGGGCTCAGCTACAGATGTACTGAATCGATTGAAAAAATTAGGGGTTTATATTGCGATTGATGATTTCGGTAAGGGATATTCTTCATTGAGTTATTTGCAAAAATTTCCGCTGGATACGTTGAAAATTGATCGATCGTTTATTTTCGATATTGATTCAAATCCTAGCAGCAAAGCATTAACACAAGCGATTTCAAATTTGGGGCATGCTCTTGATATGAAGGTTATCGCTGAGGGCGTAGAGACAAGCGATCAGTTAGCCCATGTTGAAAAATTACAATGTGATGTTGTACAAGGCTATTATTTCAGTATTCCTCTAACTGAAGATGAGGCAATACAGTTTTTAATTAATTTTAAAGGAGCAAAATGATATGGGGAATATACAATTTGATGGGAAAAGAGCAATCATGGATGTTCGGGAAAGAGTATTAAAAGGTGAACACCCACGACAAGAAATTATGCAATTTGTGAAAACAGCACCCGTTGGCATGATTTTTGAAATCCACTTGCCACACAGAGGTGAACCGCTTATTGCAGGCTTAGAATCATTGGGTATGAACGTAATTGTAAATGAATTAGAACCTATGCATTTTCGCTTAATGGCTGTAAAACTGAATGATTTTTAATCAGCTTTAATGTCAGCTATCAGCTTAAGCTGATCAATATCTAGAATCTTGATATTCCGTCTTCCATCAGTATGGATAAGCTTTTGGGACATAAAGGATAGAAGTTTTCTGCTGATGGTTTCCGGGGTTGTTCCGATATAACTGGCCAAATCTTTTTTCGAAATAGGCAAGGCAAATGATCCGTTTTGCGCTTTTGCTTTATCGTAGAAAAGGAGCAGTGCTCTGGCAAGGCGCTGTTCCACCTCCAGTAATCCTAAAAGCCCGACTGATTCATCAGCTTGGTGTAAGCGATCATTGAGGGCAAGGACAAAGCGGAATGACATCTCAGAATGGCCTTCCATCATTTTGAGAAAATCTTTTTTATCAATAGCACAAATAACGGTTTTTCCTAGGGATTCTGCATTTGTGTAGTGTTTTTCGTTGTTTCGCAGTAAAGCGAACAAACCGAAAAAATCTCCGGGAAACAATAAACGAACAATTTGTTCTTTTCCTTCAGCGGAAGTCTTTGTTAGTTTAATAATTCCCTCTCTTACAACAAAAAGTGTTTCCGACCCCTCACCCTCACGAAAAATAAATTCCCCTTTTTGAAAATCACGGCTTCGGGTCATATTTTGCAGTAATTGGAGATCTAGCTCATTCATTCCTTTGAAAACCGGAACAGATGTGATGCATGAGGTGGTTTCATGTAAGCAACAATTCTCGCAATCCATGTGTATCACTTCCTTGTAAGCATTTTCATAATTACTTTATTGTACCTATTTTACACTATATTAGTAGCGATTTTAATCAATACATTTAGGTTTTATTGATTTAAGTCAATTTTATTTTAAAATAATCACATTAAAATAAAAGAACAAATAGGAAACAAGAGGTGTTATTTATGTCAGTAACTTGTTTAATTGCTTACTGCAGTATGTCCGGAAATACAGAAGAAATAGCTGAAGCAATTGGTAAGGGTATTAGCCAAGCAGGTGCAAATGTGGAAATAAAAGATGTTCTAATGATTGATGTGAATGATCTTCTTGATTATGATGGTATTCTACTAGGCGCCTATACATGGGGTGATGGCGATCTGCCTGATGAATTTTTAGATTTCTATGAAGAAATGGGTAAGATAAGCTTGAAAGGAAAAAAAGCAGCAGCTTTTGGATCATGTGACTCTTCCTATGAACATCGTGGTGGAGCAGTTGATAAATTAGTGGAAAAACTAGCGGAAATCGAAGCAGATGTTGTTTTTGAAGGCCTTAAAATTGATCTATCACCAACAGCAGAAGAAGAAGAACAATGTATTCAATTAGGGATGGAATTCGTTAAAAAAATCGGAATGGAGTCATAATTTTGATGATGAGCAGCATTCAATTGGCTTTAAATGATATCGCCTGTTCTAGCTGCATTATGAAAATTAAAAAGGAAATTCGAAAAAAGCATGGGATTGAAAAGGTAAAGATTATCAAAGGAAGCGGAAATCTTCACATCGATTTTAATGAAAACGTAATTAATGAAGAGGAAGTTCGCCATTTAGTCAATCAAATGGCGGTACGGATGTTTGATTAAGACTGAATCTAGTCTGCCCTAGAGAATGGGGC
>DATFAH010000321.1:0-5091 GCA_035254805.1 Caryophanales bacterium
GCAAAAGACCAACGATAGTCTCTTGCTTTTTACATTTATTCAGTATCACCAATAGTAATTGGGTTAGATGGGGAAGATTCCTTACCAGCAATATCTACTGCTGTAACAAAGTAAGTGCCATTCGGAACATTGTAGGTTAAATTGGAACCTACCTTAATACTTGCAATCTTCGTGCTGTTTGGCAATGCGGTATATACGCGGTACCCGATGATATCGCTTTCTGGTACTGCTGAGAATTTTAATGTGTTTCCTGTAGCAGAAAGATTTACCGTTGCTGGTTTTTTGCCGTTTTCATCTAATTTTGCACTTGGGACTAAAATTTTGGCCCATTTATCATTATTAGGAAATAGCTGGCTATAATCCTTAAATTTAGGTCCGACTAACCTCGTGATAGCATCAGGATTTAAGATAACTCCTTTTTGAGCAAAATCTTCTGGTGTTTTATCCATGGCTAAATATTTTTTATCACCGATTTGGACGAAGTTCCCATCAATCAAGCTGTCATCCTTTTCTTTAGGAACAAATTTTGCATTAAAGTAATCACTTCCTGCTAAACCAGCTTTGGAGCAAGCTTCCGAAAGTGCCATTCCCGATACCGTACAAAATGAGCGTCTAACAATTCCACTTGGCATTTTAAAGGATTCTTTTGGATCAATTAAATTAGGATTAACCGAATAAGCAGAATTAATTAAATCAACCCAAAGATTATTCGTTCTTTGGCTATAGGATAAACTTCCAGCTGCTCGTAACGATTTTGGCGTATCATAGCCTGTCCAAATGCCAAATGTAACATTTGGATTGGTGGCCACAAACCAAGAATCAATCCAGTCATTTCCTGTTCCAGTTTTCCCGGCCCAGTCCGTTTGGAATTTCAATCTTCCATTTATTCCTGCAGCAGTTCCTTTTTTGATAACATCCCTCATCATGTCGATGGTTAAAAATGCTGTTTGCGGACTGAAAACCTTTACTGATTTTATTTCATGCTGATAGATGACTTTTCCGTTTTTATTGGTAATTTTATCAATTAAATATGCATCAATAAATTTTCCGTCATTAGCAAATGTACTGAAAGCATTGGTATTTTCTTCAACGGTGACGCCATTTTTTATGGAACCAATTGCGGCTGACAGGTTTGTATGATCTTCCCCAATAAGTGAGGTAAAGCCCATTTTTTCAAGATATTTTGCAGGATTTTGATCGACAATTTCCTTATAAAGCTTTACAGCAGGGACGTTAATGGAATTCTGAAGTGCAGTCCTTGCTGAAACCAATCCAGTATAGTTACCAGCATAATTTCGTGGCCAAGGGGTACCTGGCTTAGATGAATCTAGCTTTAGGGCAACATCTGGCAACGGAGTTCCTGGAGCTGCTTTTCCTAGTTCAAAGGCTGGTGCATACACAAGTAATGGTTTCATGGTGGAACCATTTTGCCTAATAGAGCTTGTTGCATGGTTTACCTGTTGTTTATTGTAGTCTCTTCCGCCGACAAAGCTAATGATTTTCCCTGTTTTATTTTCAATAAGCATGGCTCCGACTTCAACAGGCTCCATAATCGTCTTTGTTTCACCTGTTTCAGGATCCTTTATCTCTTGAGGTTTATCAGGACCAAAGGATGGGTATCGATCTTTGGCCTTTTGCATCGCATCATATATGTTTTTATCCACTGTTGTATGGATTTCATAGCCTTTTTGATGGAGGTCATGGCTTGCCATTGTATAGTATTGATTATAAAGTTTATCATCTTTTTTTAATGTAGCCTCAGATATACCGTCCTTCTTTGCTAAAACAGTAGTAAGGGCTTGTATGGAACGTTTTTCAATTTCAAAAGTCAGCCATGGATATTTTTCAATTGGATTGGCTGTTGGCGGTGTGAAATCCTTTTTTATATCATATGCTGCTGCAGCTTTGTATTGGTCAGAAGTGATGTATCCATTTTGCATCATTCTCTTTAGCACAATTTTCATTCTGGAAGTACCTGGTTCAAGATTGTTCTTGATCGTCCCTTCCCTTGTAAATGGCGTATAACCGAAAGGGCTTTGTGGAAGTCCTGCAATGAAGGCGGCCTCAGGTAAAGTTAATTGTTTAGCATCTTTTCCAAAAATCCCTTTTGCTGCTGCTTGAACACCTGCAATATTTCGTCCTGATGAATTACGTCCGAAGGTGGAAACATTTAAATACGCTTCGAGGATTTCTTTTTTTGAAAAGAATTTCTCTAATCGAAGAGCCAGTAGAATTTCGTTTGCTTTTCTTTGGAAGGAAACTTCATTTGTTAAAATTTGATTTTTAATTAATTGCTGTGTTAACGTACTTCCGCCAGTTTGTACAGAAGAGTTTGTCACCTCTTGAAAAAAGGCCCGAAAGATTGATTTTGGAACTACACCATTGTGTTTGTAAAAATATTCATCCTCTGTCGCAATGACCGCTTTAACCAAGTAATCTGATACTTGATCAAGCTTTACCTCTTCACGTTCAAGGTCTGAACGAAGTTTGCCCAAGTAAACATCATTACTAAAATACAAATTAGATGTTTCAGTATAGTTATAAATATCTTTTTTCAAACTGCTATAAGAGCGGATCGGTTCATCTTTAACAAGGGAAGCAAAATACCCAGCCCCAACACCTGCCCCAAATGATCCTCCAATGATGATGACAGTTAAAAATATAAGAAAAAGATTCCAAACAACTTGATAGGTAATGCGGGCACTTTTGACGGTTTTTTTGTGAGTAATCATGTTCCAGGCAGATTTTATTTTTTCAAGCCATACATTCTGATTATTATTCATTGTACACCCCCCTAAATCAATTTACATTATAGCATATAGGCCATTTAAATAATGAAAAGCTTCTATATTTTTCTGAAAATAACATTCGGATTTGAAAAATAAAAGATGACTATCCGAATGAATTTCCTGAAATTTCGAAATGAAATGATAGAAAAAATATTATATTATAGTATAATTCCGTTATTTCAAGGAAAATTTGGTGAAGCCCAAATGGTGACTATGAACAAATATTTCAAAAAAATTTGACATGACACCATAAGATGTGATAAAAAAAGATCTATAGTTACATATTCATAAGCGTTGAAGGGAATCAACAGTAGTTCTTCTATCCCTGTTTTTAGAGAGCTGGCGGAAGGTGCAAGCCAGTACACATAGGAGAATGAATTACGTCCTTGAGCTTTCGATTGTGAAAAATGAGTAGCATCGAACGGGTAATCCGTTAACTTATTGAGGTGGAGGATTTTTAATTCTCAAGCCGGGTGGTATCGCGCATTCAAGCGTCCCTGCATATTTAGCAGGGGCGTTTTTTATTTTTTTAGCTCAATTATAGGGGAATGTTGATTTTAATGTAGGTACGAGAATAAATAGGCGGAGAATTTCTGGTTAATGTATAAAGTTAAGGCTTAAGAAGCAGATATAAGCGGAATTTCTTCGTTTATTTCCCACCACAGTTAAATCAACATTCTGTTATAAAAGGCTATTTTTTTAGAAGGAGGAAAAGTGATGGAATTATTACAGGATTTAGAGTGGCGTGGCATTTTGTATCAACAAACAGATGAAGAAGGCTTAACAGAAACGTTAGATAAAGAGAAAATCTCTTTATATTGTGGGATGGACCCAACGGGTGACAGCATGCATATCGGTCATTTACTCCCATTTTTAACATTAAGGAGATTTCAAAATCATGGACATCGTCCGATTGTTCTAGTTGGAGGAGCTACAGGCTTGATTGGTGATCCGAAAGCCACTGAAGAAAGAACCCTTCAGACAATTGAAATGGTTCAATATAACGTAAAGTCTTTAACAGCTCAGCTAAAAACAATTTTCGATTTTGAAGGAGAAAATGGTGCGATCATGGTGAACAACTATGATTGGACAGAGCCGATGAGTATTATTTCTTTCTTAAGAGATTATGGAAAACATATCGGTATCAATTACATGTTAGCAAAAGATACAATTGCAACTCGTTTAGAGTCAGGCATCTCGTTTACTGAGTTCACATACACCATTTTACAAGGCATGGATTTCAAACATCTATATGAGAATCACCAATGTAAACTGCAAATTGGCGGAAGTGACCAATGGGGAAATATTACGACAGGTCTTGAGTTGATTCGTAAAATGATGCCTGAAGGGGCAAAAGCATTTGGATTAACAATTCCACTTGTAACAAAAGCAGATGGAACAAAATTTGGTAAAACGGAAAGTGGAGCAATCTGGTTAGATCCAGAAAAAACATCCCCTTATGAATTTTATCAATTCTGGATTAATACGGCTGATGCTGATGTAGTGAAATACTTGAAATACTTTACCTTCTTGAGCCATGAGGAAATTGATCAACTAGAGAAAGCCGTACAGGAAGAGCCACATCTTCGAAAGGCACAGAAAGTTTTAGCTGAAGAAATGACAAGATTGATTCATGGTGATGAAACACTTGAGCAAGCCATTAAAATTTCAGCAGCTTTATTTAGCGGAAATGTTCAAGAGCTTTCAGCTGCGGAAATCGCACAAGGTTTTAAAGATGTCCCTTCCTATGATTTTGCTGGTGAAGAATCACTTGTTGACTTGCTTGTAGCAGCAAAAATCTCTCCGTCTAAGCGCCAGGCACGCGAGGATATTACAAATGGGGCAGTTTTAGTAAATGGGGAAAAGGTAACGGATTCTGCTTATTTGTTACAGGAAGCTGACAGGATTGAAGGACGGTTTATGATTGTTAGAAGAGGGAAGAAGAAGTACTACCTAATAAAATATTAAAAACCGAATCACTAGGTATATAATGGAGTTGTAAGAATTTTGGAAAATACATGACATTGACGACAGGGCTTGTAAGTACAAATTCCTTACCTCTACTAATTAAGTCAGTTGAAGCCAATAAAATTGACCCTGAACAATTAATTACCCACCATTTTGCTCTTCATGATATTGAAAAAGCATATGATGTATTTGGTCAAGCTGCTAAGGAGCATGCGATTAAAGTCATAATGACAAATGAAGAATGAAATACAAAAAACCCTCTGTTGATTTAAAGTAGAGGGTTTTTATTAAGATTATTGGAATTAATTCAAAAAGCTTTAGTGTAACTAATTTT
>DATFAH010000322.1:0-4716 GCA_035254805.1 Caryophanales bacterium
ACTCCCCTCCCCACAGTGACTGCCCCAATTATAAAGAAAAGTTCATGGGTTCTAAATTTAATAACAAACATGATGTCCGAGCATTTCAATTAATAAATAGGGGAATTCCATCAACAACAGCATGTAGCTAAACTCCACAAGTAACCGGATGAAATTTTTTTGTTTCTACTTGTTTTTACGCGTTGTTTGAATAGGCTTACGGCGTATCAAATACCACTCTAATACATTTTGGTGGGAAGTTTGAGCAAAGTAATATAAAATACAATCAGATTTTTTTCTGAGTTTTTATAATTAAAGCATTATTTTAATAAAAAGATATTGAAATAATAATCCTTTTACAAGTAAATTAAAGAATAGAAGAGCCAAAAAATATGGAGAGTGCTATCTAAGTGAAAAGTTTAACTATAGAAGATTTAGTTCGAAAGTTTTCATTGAAAGTATTGACTGGAGAAAATCAATTACAACGAACGATTAGGCAATCAAGGTGTCATCGTCCAGGTTTGGAATTTGTCGGCCACTTTGACTTTTTTCCAACTGAACGTGTTCAAATCCTTGGAAGAAAAGAAATTACTTATTTGCATAAGTTAAGCATAGAAGAGCGTCAGTTACGAATAGGCAATATCGTCAAATACCACCCACCTTGTTTTATCGTTACTGCTGAACAGAAAGGGCTAACATATATCACTCAATATTGTATCGAAGAGGGAATTCCGTTGTTATGTACAAACGAGCCTCAAGAGTCTTCTACTGAATTTATTACGGAACTTGATGCTTATATGGTAAAAAGATTGGCTCCAGAAATCGCTATACACGGGGTTTGTATTAACGTGTATGGAATGGGCATTTTACTTCGAGGAAAATCAGGTGTTGGCAAAAGTGAAACAGCACACACCATGATTGGCAGAGGTCATCGGCTAGTGGCTGATGATATCGTTGTGATAAAAAAACTCAGCCCACGAACCCTCCTTGCTACTCATAATGAGCAAACAAAGGAATTTCTTGCATTGCGGAGTGTCGGGCTGCTAAATGTTGTCCGCTTATACGGTAGAAAAGCGTTTCAGGATGAATCGAAGATTGACCTCGATATTGAACTAACAAAATGGCAGAAAGATTCCCTTAATAATGAATTGGACTACGAACCTTCCTATACAGACTATATGGGCGTTCGAATTCCTCATATTGAAATTCAGCTCCAACCCGGCCGTGATGTAGCAGGGTTAATTGAAGCGGCAGCAAATAACTGGCTTCTGAAGAAAGAAGGATACAGTGCTGCGGAAGAGTTCATGAGACGACTAGAAATTAATTCTAGTTGGGATTAATTAGTTAAGCTTTATTAATTGGTGCCTGGCCCCTGGTTCAATAACCATTTTTCACGAAAAAACAAAGCAAATTCCGTCAATTTTTTTGCGTGAATGTAAGGGAATTCCTTTATTTTCAAAGGTTATTTCGATTTTTAATCAAACGTTTGATTAAGTCTGGCTCAACAGAATTCAGTCGAATTTTGCAAAATAAGGTCCAGAAGTAAAAATTTAAAAGAGGTCCTCATTCATTATGAGGAACCTCTTTATTTAGCAAAATATATCAAAAATTTTGGTTTAGTAATTAGATGATCGTGACAACGAAGTCATTTCAAAAACCGAAAATCTTATTTATAGAGCAATGATCTGACGAATCAACAGATAAGTCTTGCTATTCAAGGTATTAATTCTCTTCACCGATATTATCTGCTTTTAATCGACTTTGACTGAGAGTAAACAGCTCGCCAACAAATGTCTCTATTTCTGAAGAAGACTTTGGAATTAAAATTTGACGAATGGTAGAACCAAAATGCTTTTCAAAATAATCCTTTCTCTCTTGGTTCTTTCCATCCCGTTTTGCCGGACTATACTTCCAAACAATATATGAATTTCCATCAATCATTTCTACATTTTTTAATTCCACTACAGCCTTTTTATTTTTTGAATAGATGACTAAATAATAATTCTCCTCTGAATGAATAAAGGTAAAAATATAGCTTATATTAATATCCCGATTTGTCACTTCAAAACCTGATATTGCCTCTTTTCCCTTTTGAAAACCTGGAAGAAAATTTTTAATAGTAACATCTAATTTTTTTATGTCAAACAAACTAAGATTGGTTTGTTCCATCCCATTTGATAGAAAGATAACTTGCTCTTTTTCCAACATTCATTACCCCTTTTCGTTGATAAGCCGATTATATCATTAAATTTTTGTTTTGTTTCATTCCATCCTCTAATGAAAACCAAAGGCCATGATGTACGGCCACTAGTAAGGCGTTAAATCAAGGCCTTAAAACATGGGGACGGTTCACAATTTTACCTAATTACATCCAAATTACGGAAAAAGTTACTTAAACAAGTTGAGTAGCCTCTTTTAATTTTGGAAAAATATATCATTCCTTGTAAACCTTATTATTGTCCCGTATGTGACTTTGATTCTAATCGATTGAGCAAATTTACTCTCTTGGAGGGAAGTAACCATCTTCAGAGGGAATAAGATACGCATTGTTTTATTTCTATTTAGAATTGCTCGATCTTATTTATAGTAGCTGTTCAAATTTAAGAATCTTTCCACGAAAAATGCTATTATTATGTTTAGTCAATTAGCTTACGAGGTGGTTTATATTGAAAAAGCACGTAAAAGTAGTTGCAGCTATTATAGAAAATGAACAACAAGAAATTCTTTGTGCTCTTAGGTCTCCTAAAATGGCCATTCCAAATAAGTGGGAGTTTCCAGGTGGAAAAGTGGAAGCAAATGAGGATATATACTCTGCCATTGAAAGAGAAATTAACGAAGAGCTAGGATGTAAGATAGAGACATTCAAAGAGATTTTTAATGACAACACCCATGAATACGAAACATTCATCATTAATTTAATTTCGATTAAATGTAGAATTGTTGAAGGAACCCCAATACCAAGTGAGCATTCAAAGTTAATTTGGCTAAAACGGGGAAACTTGGAGTCACTTAAATGGGCTCCGGCTGATATTCCAGCAGTTGAACAATTAATTAACGAAAAATAGTCTTCTCAAAATGAGAAGACTACACTTTTTTAGTAAACTCCGTAAATAAGGTGGACGGTATTTCGTTATCTAATTTGATTAATACAGTAATTGGTTTCTCTCCTTCGTATTTAACTGTATCTCCTGTTCCTATAAATATAAATGGCTCATTCTTACCATCTATCTCTCTATATTTTCTTACAAATAGATGGAGCTTTACTCCACGGCGCTTATTAAAAACAATATTCTGACCTCTATCAGTGTTTTGGGAAGTAGTATTCGGCGTTTGCCACTGAAAGTATTGCTCATCTATAAATTTATCCTTATAGTTTATGCTTTCTTTGATATCCTCTTCTTTGTGAAGATCTATAAACAAGAAATAGTGATTCCCATTTGTTAGTAGACCTGAACCTCGATAGGAACTATGGATTTTACGATAGTTAGACAGCAAAGCAGTATCTACCATCTGATATTGCTCGTAAAGTTTAAAATGAGGGATACCGTAGTATTCCTTTTTGAATTCTTTTTCGTAGCGAAATATTCCGTAGTTGACGATATCTTCAATATACTTTCTATATTCCTCATTTTTTAATAGCTTTTTAAAAAGTGGGGTCTTAATCAGTTTCCCATTGCTAAATTGATTTAATTTAGGTTTATTCTTAAGTTGAACGCTGTCGTAGTAATTTTGATTCAAGCATTCAAAAGCATGTAGCACACTATCTTCATCAACGTCCGTAACCATTTTTAAAATTTGACGTTTTGCTATTTCTAAATTTATTTCCTCGTGATCAAGTAAGTATCGAATGATAACAAACTCATAAATCCGCTTAAGTGGTAGTTTGCTTGATAATTCTTTTAAAGTTCCTTCGAATACATCATTTAGTAAAAGTTCCTTTAAATAATTACCTTTCTCCACCTTCGCTACAAATTGTAAATACGATTTTTCACGATCAATAAATTTAACTGGATCAGGTGCACCATCAAATTTCATATAGTCCATTAACAAATAAGGAGTTCTTCCTTGATTAAGTTTTTTAAACTCAAAATACTCTTCCTTCAGGTATTTCATAGAATTAAAATTTTCTTGATCGATCTGGGCTAAAATTCTTTCCTGCGATATTTTATCCATTTGAATATGTGTGCAACCTGGGATGGTAGCAAAACCTGTCGCAACCGCAACTTTCAAGCTTTCTTTATCATAGTATCGACTACCGTTTAGAGCTAAAGCGATAAGAAATGCTTTATTGTGATTCCCGATAAAATCAAGAACAGTTAAAAAACTTTTCCCACCATGCTTTCGTAATCCCCTTCCTAATTGCTGAATAAACACAATTGGAGAGTTTGTCGGTCTCAACATTAGAACCGAATTGATTGAAGGAATGTCGACTCCTTCATTAAAAATATCAACTGTAAAAATAAATTCTAACTCGTCATTGTCATTTTCTAATCTATTAATATATTGTTCCCGTTTATCAGATAAATCGCCGCCGTGTAAGTAAACACTTTTATATCCTCGTTTATTAAACTCACTAGCCATATACTGGGCATGCTCAATATTAGCACAGAAACCAAGGCATTTTCTTTTTTCACCGTCATGACCATAGAATTCCATTTTTTCAATAATAAAATCTAATCGTTCGTTAACTTTCAATCTTTTAGTAATTTCCGAAATATCATCAATATTGACATCCCT
>DATFAH010000323.1:0-2798 GCA_035254805.1 Caryophanales bacterium
AAAACATCATTTTGTTTAAATCAAATTGTAAATCTTGATGGTGAAGAATTATCCCTCTTAAGGAGGACGTGGGATGTCAGAATTTCTAGTAATCGTTGAATCGCCCGCAAAGGCGAAAACGATTGAACGTTACCTTGGAAAAAAGTATAAAGTAAAAGCATCCATGGGACATGTACGTGATTTACCGAGAAGTCAAATGGGGGTAGACGTAGAAAATAACTACGACCCAAAATATATTACCATTCGCGGTAAAGGACCTGTTCTGAAAGAATTAAAAACTGCAGCAAAAAAAGTAAAAAAAGTTTACCTGGCAGCTGACCCTGATCGTGAAGGGGAAGCAATTGCCTGGCATTTGGCACATAGTCTTTCAGTAGATATTGAATCGGATTGCCGTGTTGTTTTTAATGAAATAACCAAAGATGCCATCAAGGAGTCATTTAAGCACCCACGAGCAATTAATATGGATTTAGTTGATGCCCAACAGGCCCGCAGAATTCTAGATCGCCTTGTTGGCTATAATATCAGTCCCTTACTTTGGAAAAAGGTGAAAAAAGGTTTAAGTGCAGGCCGTGTTCAATCAGTTGCTGTACGGTTAATCATTGATCGAGAAAAAGAAATTAAAGCCTTTACTCCCGAGGAATATTGGTCAATTGAAGGAGATTTTTTAAAAGGGAAAAATAGCTTTCGAGCATCTTTCTTTGGTATTAATGGCGAAAAAACAGAATTAGCATCAAATAATGATGTTGAACAAATATTAACGCAAATACAAAATAATAAATTTACAGTTACTTCTGTTACTAAAAAAGAGCGAAAAAGAAATCCTGCATTGCCGTTTACCACTTCTTCACTACAACAGGAAGCAGCGAGAAAATTAAATTTTCGTGCTAAAAAGACGATGATGCTTGCCCAGCAGTTATACGAGGGAATAGACCTTGGTAAGGAAGGAACAGTAGGTCTAATTACATATATGAGAACAGACTCAACACGTATTTCTGAAGTAGCTCAGACAGAGGCAGCAAATTATCTTAAATCAGAATATGGTGAAAGTTATTTAAGGGAAGAACAACAAAAAGATAAAAAGCAAACGAATATTCAGGATGCACATGAAGCCATTCGTCCAACAAGTACTTACCGTGATCCCAATAACTTAAAGGAATTTCTATCAAGGGATCAATTTCGTTTATATAAATTAATTTGGGATCGTTTCTTAGCGAGCCAAATGGCCCCAGCAGTAATGGATACCATGAGTGTCGATTTACAAAATGGGAAGATTGTTTTCCGAGCAACAGGATCAAAAATAAAATTCCCGGGATTTATGAAATTGTATGTAGAAGGCACAGATGATCAAGAAGAAGAAAAAGAAAAAATGCTGCCTGATATAAAAGAGGGTGATGTGATCATCCAAAAAGACATTGAACCCAAACAGCATTTCACTCAGCCACCGCCTCGGTATACGGAGGCGCGGCTTGTTAAGACGCTAGAGGAGTTAGGGATAGGAAGACCATCAACATATGCTCCAACACTTGACACGATTCAAAAAAGAGGATATGTTGCGCTTGATAACAAACGTTTTATCCCAACAGAACTTGGTGAGATTATTACAGAGTCCATTCTTGAATTTTTCCCTGATATTCTTGATGTTGAGTTTACCGCTAAAATGGAACAGGGCTTGGATGACGTGGAAGACGGCAAAGTTCGCTGGGTTAAAGTCATCGATGAATTTTATCAGGATTTTGAAAAAGATCTTTTAAAAGCAGAAAGTGAAATGCAGAAAGTGGAAATAAAAGATGAATCTGCTGGTGAGGATTGCGAATTATGTGGACATGAAATGGTCTTTAAAATGGGCCGTTATGGTAAATTTATGGCTTGCAGTAATTTCCCTGACTGTCGGAATACAAAACCAATTGTAAAAGAAATTGGAGTGAACTGCCCTAAATGTAAAGAAGGCCACATTATTGAAAGGAAGAGCAAGAAAAAAAGGCTTTTTTATGGATGTGATCGTTTTCCAGAATGTGATTTTATTTCCTGGGATAAACCATTGCCAAGAAGCTGTCCTAAATGTGAGGGTCTATTGGTAGAAAAGAAGCTTAAAAAAGGTGTCCAGGTACAATGTACTGAATGTGACTACAAGGAAGAGCAGCAAAGTTAGGGGTGGGCTCAAATGGAGCTCACTCTTTTCCATTTGATAATAACGAAAATAAATTTTAACATGTTTTGGAACGATAAAGTGGAGAAAAAGAATGTTAAGAAAAAACCAGGAGGTCATTTCATGAAAGATGTTTGTATAAATGTTATTGGAGCAGGGTTAGCAGGAAGTGAGGCTGCATGGCAAATAGCAAAAAGAGGGATAAAGGTACGACTTTATGAGATGAGGCCTGTTAAACAAACACCGGCACACCATACAGATAAATTTGCAGAATTAGTTTGCAGCAATTCTTTACGTGCAGACACTCTTACTAATGCTGTTGGTGTTTTAAAGGAAGAAATGAGAAAATTAGATTCTGTTATAATCTCATCAGCTGATTACTGTTCGGTGCCAGCAGGTGGAGCACTTGCTGTGGATCGACATGAGTTTGCAGGTAAGGTTACAGACATGATAAAAAATCATGAAAATGTTACAGTAATACATGAGGAGATGGAAGTAATTCCAGAAGGCCCTACAGTAATCGCAACAGGACCACTAACGAGCCCGACACTCTCTTCACATTTAAAAGAACTAACAGGTGAAGATTATTTATATTTTTATGATGCTGCTGCACCTATTCTTGAAAAGATGAGCATAAATATGGAAAAAGTCT
>DATFAH010000324.1:0-3759 GCA_035254805.1 Caryophanales bacterium
GAGCAGATCGTTTTTGCAAGGGAAAAGGGGCTATTAGAACAATTTGCATTAAAAGTTTCTTCACGTCATTTAACAGACCAGATGGGAGCTATTCTTGATGCAAAAATAAAGCTGCAAGCCAATATGAATCCTCAGCTGTTGATGGAACAGCTTGTGTTAAAATTGCAGGAGGGATCTTCATTTGTATGATGTAGTAGGAGTACGCTTTAAAAATGCGGGAAAAATCTATTATTTTGATCCGGGAGATCTCTCAATTCAAAAAAATGACTTTGTCATTGTTGAAACAGTTCGGGGCGTGGAGTATGGCAAGGTTGTGACTGCCCGTAAACAAGTTGGGGAACATGATGTTGTTCTTCCCTTAAAAAAAGTCGTTAGAATTGCGGATCAAAAGGATCGAATGATTGTCGAAGAAAATAGTCAGGCAGCCCATGAAGCATATGTGGTATGCAATGAAAAAGTAATAGAACATCAACTAGATATGAAATTGGTGGATGTAGAATATACATTTGATCGTAACAAAGTGATTTTTTATTTTACAGCAGACGGAAGGGTAGACTTCCGTGATCTTGTAAAGGATTTAGCCGCGATTTTCCGAACACGTATCGAATTGCGTCAAATAGGTGTAAGAGACGAAGCGAAAATGCTTGGAGGAATTGGTCCATGTGGCAGGATGCTCTGCTGCTCCACTTTTTTAGGAGACTTTGACCCAGTTTCAATCAAAATGGCGAAAGACCAAAACCTTTCTTTAAATCCAACAAAGATTTCCGGCTTATGTGGAAGACTGATGTGTTGTTTGAAATACGAGAATGATGAATATGAAGCAGCAAAAGAACAGCTACCTGATTTAGGAGAAATGATTGATACTCCTCTTGGTACAGGTAAAGTGGTAGGTTTGAATATTTTAGAGCGGGTACTACAGGTGGAGCTTAAGGAACAAGAACGTGTTATAGAATATACTCTAGATGAAATGATAAAAGAGGGTGCCTTTTCTATACCATCCACAGATTAATGAGGTGTTCGACGTGGATAAAAAAGAAATTTTTGAATCTGTAAGTAATATGGAAATACAAATTGGCCATCTATACCAACAGCTTGGAGAATTAAAGCAGCATTTGGCTGAAATCCTAGAAGAAAATAATTCTTTGAAAATCGAGAATGGCCATCTACGTCGTCGATTGGAAACTACTTCAGAAAAGAAGAAGGAAAATCCAGGTGATAAAAAGGAAGCCAATCCGAGTGAAGCTGTTGGGGACAAACTCCTGGATATTGGGGAGGGCTATGATAATCTAGCCCGAATTTATCAGGAGGGTTTTCATATCTGCAACCTACACTTTGGCAGCCTGCGTAAGGATGGAGATTGTTTATTTTGTCTGTCCTTTCTAAACAAGAAATAATATTTTGCCTTCCTTTAAAAGGAAGGCTATTTTTACGAAAGGAGGAAAAGATATGGTGGATTTGAAAGGGGATGAGCGATTAGACTATTTGCTAGCCGAGGATTTACGGATCATCCAAAGTCCCTCCGTCTTTTCTTTTTCACTTGATGCGGTTCTACTGGCAAGGTTCGTCTACGTTCCAATTCAAAAAGGGAACTTAATTGATTTATGCAGTGGGAATGGGGTCATTCCATTGTTTTTGAGTATGCGTACAAAGGGACAGATTACCGGTGTTGAGATCCAGGAGCGCTTGTTTGATATGGCCGAAAGAAGTATTGAATATAACGGACTAAAAGAGCGCCTGCACATGATTCATGGCGATATTAATGATATGCCTAAAAAATTAGGATATGGAAAATTTGATATTGTCACTTGTAACCCGCCATATTTTATTACGCCTTCTGACGAAGAGATCAATTTAAATGAACATCTTGCGATTGCCCGCCATGAAATTTTATGTACGCTGGATGATGCCATCCGGGTTGCCAGCCAGTTAGTTCGGCCAGGAGGCAAGGTAGCCTTTGTTCATCGACCAGGGAGATTAATTGATATGATTACCTTGATGAGACAATACCGCCTAGAACCGAAACGGATACAATTTGTCTATCCTAAGAAAGGCAAGGAAGCAAATACCATTCTAGTTGAAGCAACAAAGGATGGAAATGCCGATTTAAAAATATTGCCTCCACTTGTTGTCTATAATGAAAATAATGAATATACCCCTGAAATAAGAGAGATTTTATATGGAGAAGAGTGAACATTATTTTTACGTATTAACATGCAGGGATGGAAGCTTCTACGGGGGATACACCAATGATCTCAAACGGCGAATACGGCTTCATAATGAGGGAAAAGGAGCTAAATACACCAGAGGCAGAGGACCAGTATCATTAACTTATTTTAAAAAGCTTCAAAGTAAAAGCGAAGCATTAAAAGCAGAATATCATTTTAAAAGTTTGAGTCGAAAAAAGAAAGAAGAGTTTTTAATTAGGGAAACGGGTGATGATGATGTGGCAGCAAAAAAGCTTTGAGCAGGAAGAACATAAAGGAATACTGTATCTAGTGCCAACGCCAATTGGCAATTTGGAGGATATCAGTTTTCGGGCCATTAGAATATTAAAAGAAGCTGATTTTATTGCGGCTGAGGATACGAGGAATACGAAGAAGCTTTGCAATCATTTTGAAATTACTACGCCGCTTGTTAGTTACCATGAGCACAATAAAGAGAAAAGTGGCGAGAAGTTAATTGAAAAATTAAAAGATGGACAAAAGATTGCCTTAGTAAGTGATGCGGGTATGCCCACGATTTCTGACCCCGGTTTTGAATTGGTTGCTGCTGCATTACAAGAAAATTTAACGGTGGTACCTTTACCTGGGGCAAATGCTGCTCTTACGTCCTTAATTGCGTCAGGGCTTTCGAGCCAGCCATTTTATTTTTATGGCTTTTTGAATCGCCAAAAGAAGGAAAAGAAAAAAGAACTGGAGGGCCTAATGAATCAGACTGCAACAATCATTTTTTATGAATCACCGCATCGATTAAAAGAAACATTGACTCTCATGCTTGAGATTCTTGGTAACCGCCAGATCGCACTTTGCCGAGAATTGACGAAAAGGTATGAGGAATTTATTAGAGGTAGTTTAACCGAAGTAATCGAATGGGCGAATCAAGATGAAGTTCGAGGGGAATTCTGCCTTATTATGGAGGGCACTACACAGAAATCAGTAGCGGAAGAAACAAGCTGGTGGGAGCATTTATCCGTTATGGAGCACGTTAATCATTATATTTCGCTCAAAAATATCTCATCAAAGGAAGCCATTAAACAAGTAGCGAAAGACCGGGGTTTGAATAAAAGAGATGTGTATCAAGTCTATCATATTGAATAAAAAAAGGCTTCTCCAGGCGGAGAAGCTTACTTATTACTTCGCTAATTCAAAAGAGTTTTGAATTTCTTTTACTAATTGTTCAGCACCTTCGCGGCTAAGAATTAGTTTTCCGCCAGCAAGTGCTAGGTTGTCATCAGATACCTCACCTGTAACTTGGCAAGTCATGTTTGGCTTGTATTTTTTCAAGATAATACGCTCATCATCAACATAAATTTCAAGAGCGTCCTTCTCAGCAATACCAAGTGTACGTCTTAATTCGATAGGAATAACCACGCGGCCTAATTCATCAACTTTACGAACAATACCAGTAGATTTCATTAAATTATTCTCCTCTCAATTTGAGCTTCTATATTTTTATTCGTCATTATTCGACAAATTTCTTATTACTTCTATAATACTAGTTATTCCCATATTCGTCAATTATTTTATTTTAAAAATGATA
>DATFAH010000325.1:0-3762 GCA_035254805.1 Caryophanales bacterium
TTTGAAAAAACCTGGTGTTAGGGATAATATATAAGGAGCATATAATATAGATAAATTAACGGAAATAGAAAAGGGGCAGAGTAAAAATGATTGTTCTTAAATCACAAAGGGAAATTGAAAAGATGAAAGATGCAGGAAAAATTCTTGCTTCATGCCATAAAGAAATTGCTCAATTAATAAAACCAGGGATCACAACATGGGAAATCGACCAGTTTGTTGAACGGTTTTTGAAAAAACATAACGCAACTCCAGAACAAAAAGGCTATAAAGGATACGAGTATGCAACATGCGCAAGCATTAATGATGAAATATGCCATGGATTCCCAAGAAAAGAAGCGTTAAAAGAAGGCGATATCGTTACGATTGATATGGTGGTTAATTATAATGGGGCTTTAGCAGATTCCGCTTGGTCCTATGCAATTGGCAATGTGTCACAAGAAACGGATCACTTATTAAAGGTAACAAAAGAATCACTATATAGAGGAATTGAACAATCTGTAATGGGCAATCGGATTGGGGATATTGGGCAAGCCATCCAAACATTCGTTGAAGGTGAAGGCTTCTCAGTTGTACGTGATTTTATCGGACATGGGATAGGTACTGTTATTCATGAAGAACCACAAGTTCCGCACTACGGACTTGCTGGCAAAGGTCCTAGACTAAAAGAGGGAATGGTATTTACAATCGAACCGATGGTAAATGTTGGGAAATACCAGACGAAGATGGATTCAAACGGCTGGACTGCACGCACCATTGATGGGAAGTACTCTGCACAATATGAACATACAATCGCCATTACAAAAAACGGCCCGCTAATTTTAACAGATCAAGATTAAGGATTGAGACCCCCGCTGCCTGTGGAAGGCAGCGGGGTTTTACTATGGAGCTCGTTTTGTATCGCGGAGAAAATTTTGGATTGAACTCCCACTTAAATGAAAAAACAGGCCCAAAACAGGACCTGTCTCATTGTTTACGAAGGTTTCCAAGCTCTTCAGCGATCGCTTGCATTTCATTTGGGCTAAAGGAGGTCTTTTTCATCACCATATCATAAAGATCCTTTAATTCTTCGTACATTTCCGCATCAAAATGGGATGGTTTAATCGCACCAAAGTTCAGAATTCTTAACTTCTCTTTGATTTTTTCAATCATATATTCGACATTTTCTACTGATTTCTGTGATAAATCCACCTAGTTCATCCTCTCTATTTTTCCCCATCTTTCCATGTTCCAAACAAATTGTCAACCTTCGCAAATTTTAAAAATATCCTTAATGAATAAATCGTTTAGTGTAAAATAAAAGAGGGAAGGATGAAAACATTAAATTTTAGCCATTCTACATATTGATTAAGGAGAGGTTGGACATGTCAAATAAATTTTGGAAAGGAATGCTTTTAGGTGCCATTGCAGGTGGTGCTCTAACTTTGTTTGATAAAGAGACACGCCAGGCAATGAAAGAAAATGGCCAAAAGGCAGCCGAATTGATTAAAAATCCTAAACAAACATATGAACATGTAAAAGAAGCAGCCATACAGATCAAAACAATTGTAGAGCAAGTTAATGATGACTTGTCCTACATTACGGAAAAAGTAGATGAATTACGGGAAACAACACCACAAGTCACAAAAATTTTAAAAGAAACAAAGCATGCTTTTTCAAAAGATGCAGATATTGAGGAGGAAGATTGGGAACTGTAATGTGTAAGATGTAGAAAAGGATGGCCATGTAGAGAGAGGTGAAAAGATGGAAAAGGCAGCAGAGATCAATTCATCATTGTTTAAAAAATTATGGCACCGAATTGCTGAAGATGACCTCCCTGGTTTATCTGCGCAATTGGCCTACTTTTTTCTTCTTTCACTATTTCCGCTTCTCATATTTCTGTTTACGCTTCTACCATATTTGCCAATCCCACACCAAGATATATTAGGGATCATTAGGGGATTTGCCCCTGGTGAAGCCATGGACTTAATTGAAAAAAATCTTATGGATATCTTACAGCAACGTAATGGCAAATTACTTTCTTTTGGGGTTATCGGAACGATCTGGTCTGCCTCCAATGGTTTAAGTTCAATTGTTGCCGCTTTTAATAAGGCATACAATGTAAAAGAAAGCAGGTCGTTTATTGTTTCACGATTAATGGCTATATTGCTGACAATTGGGATGATTATTGTAATTGTCGTGGCCATTGTTTTACCAGTATTTGGACGAGGGATTGGCCTTTTTCTTTCTTCGCAATTTGGTTTTTCGGAGCAATTTTTGATGATTTGGAATGCTCTTCGCTGGTTCATTAGTGCGATTATTTTATTTTTGATCTTTACAGCGCTGTATTGGATTGCTCCAAATGTGAAATTGAAATGCAGGAGTGCTTTTCCAGGTGCCGGCTTTTCAACGATCTTCTGGATTATCTCTTCCTTGGCTTTATCCTATTATGTTGGAAATTTCGGTAACTATTCGATTGCATATGGAAGCATTGGGGCGATTATTGTCCTGATGATTTGGCTGTACATTACCGCCTTCGTGATTATACTTGGTGGTGAAATCAATGCCCTTTATAGTGAAAAAAGCAAAAATAACTGCTGAACACCTTTATTTTCCTCTTTTGAAAATCATGATTTTGTGAAAACTAAAATGGGGAAGCAACCACATACAATGGGAGGTTTTTCAGCATGACGAAACATACGAAAAAAGACGGTGGCACAAAGCAAAAGGGGAAAAGCCGTCCAAAGCAAAAAACTTCTGGATCTGCAAATGGCTCCAACGGATATCACTAATGAAGGACCGGGTTGCTCCGGTCCCACACATTATCTATAGGGTTTGCCACCCTTATTTCAAAAGCCTCAAGCTATTTAAGATGACTAGAATCGTGCTGCCTTCATGTCCAAGTACCCCATACGGTAAATCGAGAAACTGAAAGAAATTTGAGGAAATTAACAATGTGATCACCGCAATTGAAAAGACCACATTTTGTTTAATGATTCGGTTCATTCGCTTTGAAATCTGAATGGCCTCGGCAATTCTTGTTAAATCATTTTTCATTAACACGACATCGGCTGTTTCAAGGGCGACATCCGTGCCTTCCCCCATCGCAATGCCGATATTGGCTGTTGCCAGAGCAGGCGCATCATTAATCCCATCTCCGACCATGGCAACGGTTGTAAATCTCGTTTTTAGTTGTTTCACTTGATCTACTTTTTCAGCGGGCAAGCATTCAGCAAAAAATTCATCCATATGACATTCCGCTGAAATAGCCTGAGCGGTTTTCTCACTATCACCAGTAAGCATGACCGTAAAGACACCTTCTTTTTTTAGCTGGTCAATAGCTGTTTTTGTTTCTTTCCTGACAACATCCTTTAAAGCGATCATTGCCACTATTACTTCATTTAATTGGGCAAAAACAAGCGTATTTCCTTGTGAGGCCAAGCTCTCCTCATTACCTCCTGCAAACTCTTCAGCAGCAGATTTCCCGACAAAATCTGCTTTGCCAATTTTCCATAACTCATCATGTAGCATTGCTTTTACTCCTAAACCTGGTAAGTCTTCAAGGGAATCAGGGTGGAGTAGTTCTGAGATCGTCACCGTTTTTGTATATTTCACGATCGCCTGGGCCAAGGGATGGTTCGATTGATTTTCGATTGAAGCCAATTTCAATAACAGTTTTTCTTGGTTAATTCCATCCTTAATGATAATCTCTGTTACTTCCGGTTTCCCTTTTGTCAGTGTTCCGGTTTTATCAAAAGCAATCGCTTCTAAACAACTAAGATTTTC
>DATFAH010000326.1:0-4242 GCA_035254805.1 Caryophanales bacterium
CGCCTAAGTTTAAAACCTTCGCTTCATAGGAAAATTCCTTTTTCCATTGATTCATTTTTTCAAAGATTTTTTTCGTTGCTAAAAGAAAACCTGTTGTTTCAAAAATTTGTGAACCAATATGACAATGGAGACCAAGTACGTCCAAGTATTTAGATTGAAGTGCCTCCTTAAGCGCCTCCTCAGCCTGTCCATTTTGCAGATCAAAACCGAATTTAGAATCTTCTTGACCTGTTAAAATATAATCATGTGTATGGGCCTCAATTCCAGGGGTGACCCTTAATAGAATCTTTATTTTCTTATTTTTTTCCTGACAGATCGTTTTTAAAAGCTCTAATTCATAGAAATTATCCACAACAATACAGCCAATTTCATGTTCTAACGCCATGTTCAATTCTTCACTACTTTTGTTATTACCGTGAAAATGAATTCTTTCTGCTGGAAAACCAGCTAATATTGCGGTATACAGCTCACCACCTGATACAACATCAAGTGATAAACCTTCTTCCTCTGCAAGCTGAACCATAGCAACGGATGAAAAAGCTTTACTTGCATAAGCTACTTGTGCTTGCATCCCTTGTTTCTCAAAGGTCTGCTTAAATCCCCTCGCTCTTTCCCTAATTAACGAAACATCATAAACATATAATGGAGTTCCATATTTACTTGCCAGATCTACAGCATCTACCCCGCCTATTTCTAAATTCCCCTGTTTATTTACACCAGTTGTTCCGTGAAAATACATTGCACTTCCCTCTCTTTGTTTAAGACTCGCTATTTTAATGTATGCAATATATTAGAAAAAGACAGAATCCTTAATAGATACTGCCTATTCTAAATGCTTTAACCCTTTATTTAATTAAAATTACTTTAGCATACCCTTATAAAATCCGCAAATGTATTTTTATGTTTCGGAATTTGGCCGTTGGCGATATCTATTTCTTGGGTGGACAATTCTTGGTCTAAACATGGATCCTGGTATTGCTCTCCGCAGTATAATTTGTAAAAATCCTTTTGGATCAAAGGGCAAAAATGGCCAAAAATATGGTGTATTAAGCGAACGAGTACTAACAAGAAAAATAAAAAATACAGTTGCCCCAATGACAAAGCCTGGTGTATGGAAAAGAGAAACAAGGATCAATAAACTTAATCTAGCAATTTTATTGGCTACACTTAATTCATAACTTGGCGTGGTAAAAGTTCCAATTCCAGCTACAGCAACATATAAAATAACTTCAGGCACAAATAAACCCACACTAATCGCAATTTGGCCGATTAATACAGCAGCAATTAAGCCCATTGCCGTTGATAAAGGTGTTGGCGTATGGATTGCTGCAAGTCTTAAAAATTCAATCCCAAAATCCGCTAAAAATATTTGAATAATAATAGGAATATTGGTTTGTTCGTTTGGGCCAATAAACGCTAGTTTTTCCGGCAAAAGAGAAGGTTCTAGAACAAATAACAACCATAATGGAAGTAAAAAAATAGAAGTTAATATTCCTAAATATCGTGTCCAGCGAACGAAAGTACCCATTGCTGGTGACTCCCGATACTCCTCCGCATGCTGTACATGATGAAAATAGGTAGTTGGAGTAATAATGACGCTTGGTGATGTATCTACATAAATAATGATATGGCCTTCAAGAAGGTGTGCAACCGCCACATCGGCCCGCTCTGTATAGCGGACAAGCGGAAAGGGATTCCAGCCTTGTTTTAAGATGAACTCCTCAATCGTCTTATCTGCCATTGGAATGCCATCTACATCAATTCCGTTAATTTCTTTCCGTAAAATATTTAATAAATCAGGATCTGCAATGTCTTCAATATACCCTAATGCCACATCTGTTTTCGACCTGACACCAACTTTTAACATTTCAAATCGGAGACGTTCATCACGAATCCTTCTTCTTGTCAAAGCTGTGTTTATAATAATATTTTCCACAAAGCCATCTCGTGAGCCTCTAACCACTTTCTCCGTATCAGGTTCCTGCGGTGAACGTCCGGGATAGCTTCTTACATCGACAATAAGAGCCGTACTTTTCCCTTCAACAACAACACCAATTAATCCTGTCAATACTTTTTCTACTAATTCATCCAATGTTTCAACAGGTTGAACAGATTGGTTGACAAGCCTGTTTTCAACCAGTTTATACAAGTCCGTAGATAACTTTTCATGATCATTGATTTCAACTAATTCTTCAATAAGTTCAATCGCAAATCGAGTGTCACATAATCCACTTACGGAATAAATATGTACATCTTTTTTTAGAATTTTTAATTTACGAATATTTAAATCAAAACTAACTCCAAGTCCCACTTTTTGTTTCCAATAATTCTCAACTTCATTCACCGATTCTGGGATTGGCCATTTTAGTTCTGTGATTTCTCCCATGAAAAACCGCTCCTTTCCAGAATAAGTTCAACCGCCTTTTTTGTGATAGGAGAACCATTTTTAACATGATCATGTTTTGACATTTTTCCGATATCACCTACCCCAACAATAATAGGGACATCTAATTCATCAAGGCAATACACGGTATCACCATTTAACCGTCCTTTTTCAAGTTCAGGGATACCATGCTTATCTACTCCATATGGTGTCAATTCACCATCCTGATCAATACAAATATCTACCTTTGTCCACTCTGCTTGTCTTGTTTTAGCTGCAACGGCAATGATTCCAAGCACTTCAATCTCTGGATGCTGTGCAACATATTTTAAAGCTTTTTCACCTGCCCCTTCACCAATTAAACCACTATCATCAAACATCACCATAACTGGATCATAGGGAGCTTTTTTAATTAAACGGACAATCTCAGGACCCGTTCGTGACGTGGGATTTCCATGAGACATCGTGATGCATCTCCCGCCAATTTCCTTAGCTACATGCTCAACCGCCCGTCTTGCATAATCATCCCCATCAGTAATTAAAATAACTCGCCTCCGGTTACACATACTTTGATGTCCTTTCATGGCGTTAGATTATTGGTGTACAAAATAAACCCATTGAAAAATGGCCCCAAAAATTTTTCCTAAAACAATGGCCATTAGTAATGTTATTAATTTCCCTTCCATTCTAATTCTTTTTGTCAGGATAGGAAGAACGTTTAACACCTCTGTTAATGCAGCCGCAAGCATCCCAACAAATATTCCATTTGTAATTCCAAGCGGTATTAAAAAGTACTCTGATATACCTATAATTGGATCTTGTAGATTTGCAATGACCCCTGCTATTGCTCCGATCACAACTCCCCATTCATACCAATGAATCATTTTCATTGTTTTCGTAAGCTGTGTCAGCCTCGGAATAATCCCTAGTACAGACAAAAAGGCTACAAAGCCGGAGCCAACCGCTAAACCACTTGAAAGTCCAATAAAAATGATTGCCAAAACCTTAATGGTCATCAAGATGCTTCATACTCTCTTTATTTTCATGGATGATTACATAATTATCTAAATCCATCTGATAATTAAACAATTCTACTTCCAAAGGGCTTGGCTCTTCATTAATCCTTTTACGAAAAATATGATTAAAAAATAATATCATTCCAAGACCTAATCCAATCGAATAGGGAATTTGAAAGAGCAGCGGTTTTGGATCCTTATGGCCCGTAATGATGGTATATAGCTTTTCTTGCACTGTTTTCATACTGACATCATCATGAAAATTCATGATAGCCATTGCCGAGCCAAAAAATAGTAAAAACCAAATTAAAAGAAAAAACAGAATGGAGATTTTTTTTTTCTCATAAATAACTTCAATAATGGTTTGCGCAGGGCCAATGGTTTGAATATCAGCATTTTTCACGGTGTCAGCAATATGGCTAATGACCTTCATAGCATCTATTACAACAATATTCTTATCCTTTTCTGTGACCTGATGGATCACTAGCTCACGTAAACTTGGAAGAATAGCTTCGGGCGCAATAATTTGGGCAAGATCATCTAATCGTACTTTTGCCGAAAGCCTTGCTTGAACACGATTACGCATGCGAATGTAAATGGTTTTTTCCAAAACACTCACTTCCCATACATTGATTTCCTCGTATAAGTTAGTATGAGTATTAATGAATCTTTTCATGAAAAAAAAAAAACGAAAAACCGGGCAAAAACCGCCCGGTCCTTTTTTGTTTAGCTCTGTTAACTAATCTGTTGATTTCCGCTTCAGGTGCTTGCTTTCCGAAGGCGTTTCGCCGATATAAACGAGGTTTTCGCTGATATAAATGATTTTTTCGCCGATAGAAGTGC
>DATFAH010000327.1:0-2970 GCA_035254805.1 Caryophanales bacterium
ATGATATCTTTAATTTCAATATCCGAAAGTTCAATTTA
Organism: Caryophanales bacterium; assembly: GCA_035254805.1. Taxonomy (GTDB): domain Bacteria; phylum Bacillota; class Bacilli; order Bacillales; family Cytobacillaceae; genus JAUZPL01. The sequence continues at coordinate 39 of DATFAH010000327.1, forward strand.
CATGGATTGTGAGTGAACTCTCATGAATGTTTTTGTATAAGTTAAAGAAATGGGGAAAGAAAAAATCAAATAAATTTCTTTTGACAGAGTAAAGCATGATGTAATATGATGTGGAAAGTCGATAAAAACTATATGAATTAGGGGGTATTTAGTATGAAGAAAAAATTAACAGCCATCTTTGCCTTATTGCTCACATTTATGGTTGTTTTGAGTGCTTGCGGCACAAGTAATAATACAGATAATAATAAAAACAAAGAAAAGAAACAGACAGCAAAAAATGATTTATTAGAAAAAGTAAAAGACGATGGGAAAATTCTAATTGGAACAGAAGGAACTTACCCTCCGTTCACTTTCCATGATTCAAATGGTAAATTAACAGGATTTGACGTGGAGATTGCAAATGAAGTTGCGAAACGCTTGGGTGTAAAAGCCGAATATAAAGAAACTCAATGGGACGCGATGTTTGCTGGTTTAGATGCCAAACGTTTTGACATGATTGCAAACGAGGTTGGAATCCGTCCGGATCGTCAAGAGAAGTATGATTTCTCAAGCCCATATATTAGTTCATCTGCAGTCCTTATTGCACATAAAGATAATAATAATGTAAAGAGCTTCGCTGATATGAAAGGGCTAAATGCAGCTCAATCGATGACAAGTAATTATGCTGATATTGCACGTAATAACGGCGCGAAAATTGTTGGAGTAGAAGGCTTTGATCAGGCTATTCAGCTTTTAACTACTAAACGTGTAGATGTTACCGTAAATGATAAGCTAACATACCTTGACTTCAAGAAACAAAAACCAGATGCACCAATTAAAGTTGTTGACACATCAATTGATGCTTCACAAAGCGGATTTATGTTTAGAAAAGATAATAATACTCTTGTTGCTGCTGTTAATAAGGCTTTGACTGGTATGATTAACGACGGAACATACAAAAAAATCTCAGAGAAATGGTTTGGTGAAGATGTTCTTAAGTAGTATTTTTGCTGATCCGGAACGCACAGCCCGGTTAGTGGACATCGCACAAAGTTCCCTTCTGCCTTTATTGAAGGGAGCTATTTTTTATTCGATTCCATTAACGATTATTTCGTTTATTATTGGGATAACCTTGGCCATTTTTACAGCTCTTGCCCGTATTTCACAGGTTAAATCACTTAAAATGATCGCAAGAGTTTACGTTTCTGCGATCCGCGGTACGCCACTCCTGGTGCAGCTATTTATCATTTTTTATGGATTGCCAAACATTGGATTGACAATTGAACCATATACATCTGCCATTATTGGTTTTTCTTTAAGTGTAGGTGCTTACGCATCAGAAATTATTCGTGCTGCCATTCTTTCGATACCAAAGGGACAGTGGGAAGCTGGCTATTCGATAGGAATGTCAAATTCGCAAATTTTAAGAAGAATTGTTTTACCACAAGCAGCAAAGGTTTCGATTCCGCCATTATCCAATACATTTATCAGTCTTGTGAAAGATACATCCCTTGCATCCCTTGTACTCGTGACGGAAATGTTTCGCCGTGCACAAGAAATTGCTTCCACAAACTATGAGTTTTTATTAGTTTATAGTGAAGCCGCTCTTATTTATTGGGTCATTTGCTTTATCCTTTCTATTATCCAGCAAGCATTAGAAGTGAAATTGGATAGGCACTTATCTTAAAATAAGGGAAAGGGAGTGTTTTGAATGATCTCAATTAAAAATTTACACAAGCAATTTGGTCAGTTGGAAGTTTTAAAAGGAATTGACCTAGAAGTTGAAAAAGGAAAAGTAGTTGTCATCATTGGGCCATCAGGTTCAGGAAAAACAACGATGCTTCGCTGTTTAAATGTACTGGAAACACCGACGACCGGAGCCATTTCAATAGAAGGTCAAACCCTTGACTTTACGGGTTCAGTTTCAAAAAAAAGTATTAGTTCATTCCGCCGCTTAACGGGAATGGTTTTTCAAAGCTACAACTTATTCCCTCATAAAACAGCCCTCCAAAATGTCATGGAAGGCCCTATTATCGTGAAAAATGAAGATAAAGGGTCAGCTGAGAAAAAGGCGCGTGCCCTATTGGAGAAAGTGGGCCTTGGAGATAAAATGAATTTTTATCCATCCCACTTATCAGGCGGACAGCAGCAGCGTGTTGGCATTGCCAGAGCCCTTGCCATGGAGCCAGAGGTCATGCTGTTTGATGAACCAACCTCAGCGCTTGATCCTGAGCTTGTCGGAGAGGTTTTAAAAGTAATGAAAGACCTCGCCCAAGAAGGAATGACAATGATCGTCGTGACCCACGAAATGCGTTTTGCCCGCGAAGCAGCGGATGAAGTCATCTTCATGGATCAAGGGGTTATTGTGGAGAGAGGAAAACCAGAAGACATATTCACAAACCCAAAAGAAGAGCGAACAAAGCAATTTTTGAATATGATCCAGTAGTGTTCAGCTATCTCAAGGCAGTGCGATTCGAATTTGGAATCGTGCTGTTTTTGTGAAATTTAGCTTAACCGATCATATTATGTAACCTATCTTGAGCAATTTTTACAAATTCAGGCTTATTTTCAATCTCAAAAAGATTTATTGATTTTATAAAATTTTCCTCAGCTTTATTGAAATTTTTTAGCCTTTCATCATTTAGCCCATTTTGATAATAAAGCTCTCCTAATAAGTACAATAGTTCATGATTAATACAGCACCTTATTCCCCTGTTACAAAAATAGATAGATTTTTTGAATTGCTCAATTTTGTATAAACTCTTCGCAATTCCATAACAAAGTCTTATTTCTATTTTAAGATCTCTTACATCGACCAAATGATCTAGTTCATTAAAGGCTTTTTCATACACTTGTATAGATTTCCCATATTGCTTTATTTCATTATATATTATGGCGATACTGTTTAAAATTTCTATTCGTTGAAGCTTAAAGTTAAATACATTTAAATCTA
>DATFAH010000328.1:0-3724 GCA_035254805.1 Caryophanales bacterium
AGAATTCCTAATGATCTCATTAAAATTTGCTCTACAATCAACAAACATTAAGAGTCCATTAATTATTATTTTTTCACTTGGTTCATTACTTCTTCAGCAAAGTTTTCTTCACGTTTTTCTAAACCTTCTCCAACTTCGTAACGAATGAATTCACGAACAGTTGCACCTTTAGACTCAACAAATTGGCGAACTTTTTGATCTGGATTTTTAACAAACGTTTGGTCTAAAACACAAACATCTTCAAAGTATTTGCCAAGACGACCTTCAACCATTTTAGCAACGATATTTTCAGGCTTACCTTCATTAAGTGCTTGTTGTGTTAAAACTTCACGCTCATGCTCCACTTCTTCTTGAGAAACTTGGTCACGAGAAACGTATTTTGGATTTAACGCAGCAATATGCATGGAAACGTCTTTAGCTGCATCTGAATCAGTAGTTCCTTCAAGAACTGTTAGTACACCGATACGTCCGCCCATGTGTAAATATGCACCAAATGCATCATTATCAGTTTTTGTTTTCACTTCAAAACGACGAAGTGTAAGTTTCTCGCCAATTTTTGCAATAGCCGCATTGATGTGATCTGAAACTGTTGCACCATTTTCCATTGTTTGAGCAGATGCTTCTTCAACATTTGCTGGCTTGTTATTTAATAAGTGTGCAGCAATTTCCTTAACTAGAGTTTGGAAGCCCTCATTTTTCGCAACAAAGTCTGTTTCTGAATTCACTTCAAGAATAACTGCGTCATTACCTTCAGCTTGAATATATGTGATACCCTCAGCAGCAATACGGTCAGCCTTTTTAGCAGCTTTTGCAATCCCTTTTTCACGTAGAAAATCAATTGCTTTTTCCATATCACCATCAGTTTCTTGAAGCGCTTTTTTGCAGTCCATCATCCCTGCGCCTGTTTTTTCACGTAGTTCTTTTACCATTTGAGCAGTAATTGCCATAATATTCGTATCCTCCTTAAAAATCTAAAGTATGTATTCAAAATTTATTTGTACAAGTAAAATAATATCTTTAAAAAAAGGTGATAAAGGGGCTCCCTCTTATCACCTTTTTATTTCCCTTAAAAGCTTTATATTATTCAGCGACTGCAGCTGTCTCTTCGCCTTGCTTCGCTTCTAAAATAGCATCTGCCATTTTACCAGTTAATAATTTAACAGCGCGAATAGCATCGTCGTTTGCTGGAATAACTACATCAATCTCATCTGGATCACAGTTAGTATCAACAATACCAACGATTGGAATATTTAATTTATGTGCTTCTGCAACTGCAATGCGTTCTTTACGTGGGTCAATAATGAATAATGCATCTGGTAATTGTTTCATGTCTTTAATTCCGCCTAGGAATTTCTCAAGACGTTCTTGTTCTTTCTTTAATTGAACAACTTCTTTTTTAGGTAATACATCAAATGTGCCGTCTTCAGCCATCTTTTCAATTGCTTTTAGACGTCCGATACGCTTTTGAATGGTTTCAAAGTTTGTTAGAGTACCGCCTAACCAACGTTGGTTAACATAGTACATACCAGAACGAGCTGCTTCTTCTTTTACAGAATCTTGAGCTTGTTTCTTCGTACCAACAAAAAGAACTGTACCGCCGTTAGCAGCTAATTCTTTTACCCAGTTGTAAGCTTCTTCTACCTTCTTAACTGTTTTTTGAAGGTCGATGATGTAAATGCCGTTACGCTCTGTGAAGATATATTTCTTCATCTTAGGGTTCCAGCGACGTGTTTGGTGTCCAAAATGTACACCAGCTTCAAGCAATTGCTTCATTGAAATAACTGACATGATTTTTCCTCCTAATGGTTTTTAATTCCTCCGCACATATCATTTTTAAACAGAAACTGTTTAGACAGCACCGTCTGTTTAAATCCATGAACGTGTGTTTTTAACACCATGTAATAATATAGCACAACAACGAAATGCAATCAAGTATTACTAATGATTTTGTCCGAATTTCTGTAACAGCTCAATTTCAGTCATACCCCTACCAAGTTTTTTAGCAATTTCAGCAGTCGTGAAGCCTTGCCTTTTTAAAATTTCCACTTGATTAAATAACAGCTCTCGATAAATCTCATCCTGAGTCATTTCTGACTCAATTTCATTTTTTGAATTTGGAATTCCCGCCTTATTTGTCATCACATCTTCAGTTGTGACATTTATTGGAAGGATATTATCTACATTATTAGATGAAGAATTTTGATAGGCTTTTACAGCTTGTTTTTTTAATGCTTTGCCTGTTTTTTTTATTATTTCTGTTCTGAGAGGTTCTGCTTTGTGCTGAGGAGTATAGGCATCTTCATTCTTTTCTTGAGATAAAAGAGCTGATGGGGAAATAGAATCTGTTGGTTGACTTGAAATTTCTTGGAAGCGATGAATAAAGGCTTCATTTTCTTCCTTCATTTCAAAAAGAGAAGCAGAAATAATTTCTTCTACCTCTTTTTTCATCTTCTCTTGCCTTTTTCCCATTTCTAACAAACGGTTCTGCCTTGTAAATAAAATTAGAATTGAAAATATGGCAACACCATTTAATAAAAAACTAATAATTAACAAGAAAGTGATCATGTTATCCCTCTATCCGCTAAAATCTATGAGGTTCCCCTTAAAAGGATGTTTCTCAGCTGCCCACTGAGGATTACTTTTTTTACTTTTAGGCTGTTTCCCTTTTTGATCCCTCTGATTATTTGAATGTTCACCATCATGATTCAATTTTGCTGCATCTTTTTGTTCTTGTTTCATAACAGTAGTGCGCTGCTTCAATTCATCTTGTTTCATTTCCTTGGCTGCAAAGTCATTCATACCTTGTCCTCTTTGCGAAAGCTGTTCTTGTATCTTTGAAGCATCGAACGTTCTTGGAAGGGCAATTTGCATTTCAATTGATTTAAGGCTCATAGACTCACACCTCGAATTCTATTTAGATAAGGCCCTTATTAATTGAATTTTGCTAATAAATCACGTAATTTAAAAAGGGCTTTAGAATGAATTTGTGAAATCCTTGATGTTGACAATTGCATGACTTGGCCAATTTCTGTTAATGTTAGTTCTTCTTTATAAAAAAGACTAATGACAAGCTGCTCTTTTTCACTTAAATTTTCAATCATAAGGGATAGTTCTTCCAATAGCTCATTTTTTACTAATCTTTCTTCTGGCAGATCAATCTTCTCATCTCGTAAAATAAAGGTTGTCCCATCCCGGTCATCTTGATCTAACGGCTGCTCATCCATTGACAATACATTAGCCATAAATTGTTCATTCATGAGTGAATATATTTCCTCATCAGTCATTTCTAGCTCCGTCGCTATATCTGAGATCCTAACAATTCCTTCATTCCGCTGTTCAATTAATTCAATTGCCGCTTCAATTTTTTTTACCTTTTCCCTCGTGTTTCTTGGAAGCCAATCTTCTTTTCTTAAGCCATCAATAATGGCCCCTCTAATTCGAAAAGATGCATAAGTATCAAATTTTAAATCCCTGGAATAATCAAATTTCTCCAATGCATCATACAATCCAACCATTCCAAGGCTACGTAAATCATCCCTAGAGACGTTCTTTGGCAAGCCAACTGAAATTCGCTGTACATGGTAGGAAACAAGTGGCATATACTTTTGGATGAGGAAATTTCCAGCGTTCATGTCTTTCGATTCATTCCATTTTTGCCAATTTATTTCTTCTTCCTCTGTAAATGCCCGAACCATGGTTAGCACCCCCCATATTAGCGTATGGA
>DATFAH010000329.1:0-5255 GCA_035254805.1 Caryophanales bacterium
GCAGCGTTGAAGCCTGTTCCGATTTCTTCGCGTTTTAGGCGATCAACGATTACAGATCCTTCAAGGCCAGCGTTAGCTGCGATGGTGCGAACTGGTTCTTCGATAGCACGTAATACGATGCTGATACCTGTTGCTTCGTCGCCTTCAGCTTGAACTTCAGCAACTTTAGTGTATACGTTTAGAAGGGCTACACCACCACCGGATACGATTCCTTCTTCAACAGCAGCACGAGTAGAGTTCAATGCGTCTTCAATGCGAAGTTTGCGTTCTTTTAATTCTGTTTCAGTTGCAGCACCAACTTTGATAACTGCTACGCCGCCAGCTAATTTAGCTAGACGTTCTTGTAATTTTTCACGGTCAAATTCAGAAGTTGTTTCTTCTAATTGAACACGGATTTGGTTGACGCGAGCTGCGATATCTTCTGAGCTTCCTGCACCTTCAACAATTGTTGTATTTTCTTTTGTTACAACAATTTTAGATGCACGGCCTAAAGAAGTGATGGTTGCAGATTTAAGGTCACGGCCAAGTTCTTCTGTGATGACTTCTGCACCAGTTAAGGCAGCGATGTCTTCAAGCATTGCTTTACGACGGTCACCAAAGCCAGGAGCTTTAACAGCTACTGCATTGAATGTTCCGCGAAGTTTGTTCAATACTAATGTAGAAAGAGCTTCCCCTTCAACATCTTCAGCAATTAGTAATAATGGCTTGCCTTGTTGAACAACTTGCTCAAGAACTGGAAGGATTTCCTGAATGCTTGAGATTTTTTTGTCTGTCACTAAGATATATGGATTTTCTAAAACAGCTTCCATTTTATCTGTATTTGTTACCATGTATGCAGAAGCATATCCACGGTCAAATTGCATACCTTCAACTACATCTAATTCAGTAGCAAAGCCTTTAGATTCTTCGATTGTGATAACACCATCGTTACCCACGCGCTCCATTGCTTCAGCGATTAATTGACCTACTTCTGTGTCATCAGCAGAAATCGCAGCTACTTGTGCAATCGACTCTTTGTTTTCGATTGGTTTAGAAATAGCTTTTAATTCTTCAACAGCTGCAGCAACTGCTTTTTCGATTCCTTTACGGATTCCCATTGGGTTTGCACCAGCTGTTACGTTCTTTAAGCCTTCACGAATCATCGCTTGAGCAAGAACCGTTGCTGTTGTTGTACCGTCACCGGCAACATCGTTTGTTTTGCTTGCTACTTCAGCAACAAGCTTAGCACCCATGTTTTCAAAAGCATCTTCTAATTCGATTTCTTTTGCAATGGTTACACCATCATTTGTGATAAGTGGTGAACCAAATTTTTTCTCAAGTACCACGTTGCGTCCTTTTGGTCCAAGAGTTACTTTTACGGTATTTGCCAATGTATCTACACCGCGTAGCATAGCGCGGCGAGCATCTTCACTAAACAAAATTTCTTTAGCCATCGTTCAAAAAACCTCCTTATTTTTTAAAGCGGCAGCGCCTTCGAAACAAGCAGAGCTTGTTTCTGCGAAGCCCATTCTTAGTAGCTCCTCCTAATGCTCAGCTCCGACAGTTGCTTGCAAGCCGGAAGGTGAAGTCGTTCTTTGACTTCATCTGTAGGATCGAAGCGACCTCGAGGGGCTAGACGCTGCAGCTAGATAATAATCAAATTTTAGTAAATATTTTTATTAGCCAATTACAGCAAGGATATCATTTTCACGTAAGATTAAATATTCATTACCTTCGTACTTCACTTCGGTACCAGCGTATTTTGAGAAGATAATGGAATCACCAACAGAAACTTCAAGTGCGACGCGTTCTCCATTTTCAAGGACACGCCCTGTACCAACGGCTACAACTTTTCCTTCTTGAGGCTTTTCCTTAGCTGTGTCCGGTAATACAATACCGCTTGCAGTTTTTTCTTCTGACTCAATAAGCTCAATGACAATGCGATCACCTAATGGTCTTAACAAATCAAACACCCTCCTCAAATATGTAGGTAATTTTTTATTAGCACTCACTCATCACGAGTGCTAACACAAGTATTATAATAATGAATCTGAAATCCTTTTGCAAGCAAGATCCATCATTTTTTTCTAAAAAAATTTAAATGATTAAACGAATGTATAGGTTAAATTTTCCTTTTTTGCTTTTGCAACCTTAAAAGTATGTGATAAAAAGGCGATAATATACATATTTATTTTAGAAAAATGCTTCTAATTGAAACATCAGCAGTTTTAAGAGTAAAATGAGTATTAGTGCATAACCTATTTTGATGGACTTAAAGGAGAATTTTCATTTTGAAAAGGGAATATTGGATCATTTTAATTGTATATATCGTCATGCAGATCTCCAGCCTTGTTGGAGTGCCCGCCATTGCTTTTTTGCTAGAGAAATTCGACAAAGCTAGAAGCCTTGCTGTTCCCTATTGGCTAATTTTTAGTTTTTCGATTGCACTTGTTATTATCCTTTTCATCCTAAGGAAGGAAATGACTAAAAACAATAAACGAAACGCGAGCACGGTTGGAAGTTCGGTGTTTTGGGCCATCTCTGGTGTTTTTCTTGCGATATTTGCCCAAACCTTTGCCGCCAATATTGAGCGTTTATTTGGCATTGAAATGGGTTCTGAAAACACCAAGCATATTTTGAACATTATTAATACGTTCCCACTCGCGATTCTTGTCAGTTCCATTATCGGACCTATTTTAGAAGAAATTGTTTTTCGAAAAATTATCTTTGGCGCACTTTATAAACGGTTTAATTTCTTCATCTCCGCTGTGATCAGTTCTGTCATTTTTGCGGTTGCCCATATGGAGCTGCAGCATGTTCTGCTCTATTCTGCCATGGGCTTTACTTTTGCTTTCCTTTATATTAAAACAAAGCATATTCTCGTTCCTATTTTTGCTCATGTCGCAATGAATACATTGGTCGTACTGATTCAATCAACCTACAGTGACGAGATTGAAAAACTTATTCGGGACGCTAAGACGATTCAAAACTTTATTGGAGGATTTTTATGAGACTTTCACCATTGTTTTCCGGCATCATTTACTTCCTGCTCGGTACTTTATTTACGTATTTTGCGATCCAGGATGTTCAACAAAGTGGTTGGGACTTTTTCGTCTACCTGCTTATCATCTTAGCAACCTTTGATTTTGGCTCTGGATTAAAAATGTTCACCATCCATTTTGTTTATAAAAATCGAGTTAACAAATAAAAACAGGGGGTCCATTTTTGGAACCCCTGTTCATTTTATAATGCCTCGTTACCATGACCTTCCTTTTCAATTACCATTCTCTCTTTCCCCATTAAAAAGATTACGAGAAAAGCGATGCCAGCCGGCAAAAGGGCCCACATAAACGTATGCACAATCGAACCTGACAATGCCTCCGTAATTTTATCTAAAATTTGCGGTGGAATCAGTTTTCTTGCCTGTTCGGATAATAAGGCCCGAGAATCTTCGAATGCCCTGCCTTTTGGCTTTGGACCCATACCAACAAATGCATCCTCTAATTTACCTTTAAAGACATTTTTTTGGATGGTTCCGAAAATCGTTATCCCCACTGTCATTCCAAGGGATCGGATAAAATTGCTTGTTGAGGTTGCCTGGCCTCTTTGACTCATCCCGAAAGAGTGGATCGCCGCCATACTTAACACAGAAAAGGAGAATCCAACTCCTAAGCCTACTACAATCATATCAAGCGTCAGAATCCATCTGCTTGTATCGGCTGAGAGTGAACTTAACAATAAAAAGCCGCCAATTAAAACCAAACCAGAAATAACCATGATATTTCGATAGCTCATTTTCATTGTTAAATATCCGCCCACTTGTGCTGTTACAACGGAACCAAGCATCATTGGCAATAAAATAAGACCAGAGTTTGTGGCGGACCCGCCATAGACACCTTGAACAAAAATCGGAATATACACCGTTGCTCCCATGAAGGCAGCACCATAAAATAAACCGACGATCGTACTTGAGGCATATAACCGATTCTTAAACATCGAGAAGGAAATAATCGGATCTTTCACCTTTGTTTCAATGAATATGAAAATAATAAATAACACGGCAAACGAAGCAAATAAACCTAATATGTTGCTTGAATTCCAATCGTACTTTTGACCGCCAAGCTCTAGTGCAAACATTAAACAAACAACAGCACCCACTAATGTAATGGCACCCCACCAATCGATCGATTGCTTTTGATGGATGGGTGATTCCTTATAAAATAAGACAATAAGAATAAGTGATATAATGCCAAGTGGCAGATTAATATAAAACACCCAATGCCAGTTAATATGATCCGTTATATAAGCTCCAAGCAGTGGTCCGAAAATGCTCGACAACCCAAAGACAGCACCGAACATTCCGCTCATTTTCCCTCTTTTTTCCGGAGGGAAGATGTCAAAGACAATCGTAAAAGCAATCGGAATAACCGCTCCGCCGCCGATTCCTTGAATCGCACGGTAAATACTTAATTGAAAAATTGTTTCGGCTGTTCCACATAACGCTGAACCTACCATAAATAAAATAAGTCCAAGAATAAAGAAGCGCTTGCGTCCATACATATCCGAGAGCTTTCCGAAAATCGGCATACCCGCCATTTCTGCCACCATATAGGCAGATACAACCCAAACAAAACTTTCTAACCCGCCGAGATCACCAACAATGGTCCCCATCGCCGTTACAACAACCGTATTATCCATCGCTGACATTAACATGCCAAGCATTAAGCCGGCGACAACCAATCCTAATTTACTCTGTTTTGCTGCCATTTCCATACTCCTCACACTCTTTTTGACATTGTTTTTACGGTTGAATCAGCACTCTGATGAAAATCATCTGTATATTCAACAAATCCAATTGTACATCCTGGTCCAATTTTCACGATATTGCCTCTATACGACATCTGCTCGTGTATTTTCAAGATAGATGTCATCCCCTTCAATCACCTTTGTCACTAATGAGCTATCATCCTTAAAGAAGGGTAAAATTGAAATTTTCCTCTTTGGAAATTTTACTTCCACCAATTTCCTCAACCCCTTTCCGGTAATAATGTAACATAACACTGTTACGTTAGTAAGGCGGATTTTCAAAATTACCTGCTAACTAGAGGCAGTTTGGTAATCAAACGGGCCTTTTAATGACCGTATGACCTAAAAGTAAGCTACAGTCCCCTACAACAAAGACATTCCAATTACAAAAAACAGCCATCCCATTTTCATGGAACAGCTGTTTTACATGCTATTTATTACTTTCAACATCACTTGTTGGATAATGCTTT
>DATFAH010000330.1:0-4646 GCA_035254805.1 Caryophanales bacterium
GTATTTACTTTTTCCGGACGAGAAACGGGCTCCGTCACTTTTGTACCCTTTTCATTCACTAATTCTGCTTTCCCTTTTACTAAGACAGCCACCTGTTCAATACCTTTTTGCTCAGTTAATGAAAGAACAAGCGAGTCTAACAAATGCTGAGAAATCATCTTTTCTTCAAAACTGCCAAAAATATTTTCATTAAAATTCAGTGTTACTTTTCCATTTTCGATTTTTGGTGCTTCAAGTAGCTTCACATCCGGCATAAAATCAGTAACTAGGTTAGAAGACTGGCTAGGTCCTTTCACAAGTTCATCTACTACAGCTGCAATATTATCATCTACATTATTATTAACCCGGCGAGTCACTGGTACATAATAGTAGGAACCTTCCGCACCGCCAATAAAATAAACGGTAACAGGTTTTGTATTCGTAATATCCATAACATTGGAAGTATCAAGATTAATTCCAGCTGCTCTTGTAAGATTTTCACTAATTGGGCTGCCGCCTACCGGCATTTCAGATAATTCCTTACCAGCCATGGAAATCTTAACATTTTTAACAGTAGGGTACTGTGTTAATGTCCATGTAATCGACTGAAGAATTTTCATTTCATCAGCTTCTTTGTAATTTTTAAATTCCTTTGAAAAATCAACGGATGCAACCCCATCTTTATCAATATTTACTGAAACATCCGTACCTGCAGGCAGAACCGCTCTAAAGCCATTCGGAAGCATTTCAGATACAGGGCCATCTGCCACTAAATATTCCAATGCTTGCGTAGCGACTGATGTTTTCTTAGGAAGTGCAAGTGTTTGTGGAACAACGTAGCCATCTTTATCAATAAGATATAGCTCAGTTTTTACTGCTTCTTGCACATCAGCCTTATTTCCTGAGACTTCCTTTGCTTTTGTACTGCTATCTTTTGTAATGGTTACATCTTTTGGCGGATCAATTTTCTTTTGTAATTCACTTCCAAATAAATTACAACCCGATAATAAAAAGGTAGAAACAACTACTGCCGAAATAAGTGTTGTAGTTTTATTTTTAACCATTATAATCCCTCCTAAGACAGTTTGTACTACCATATATACGAGACTATATTAAAATTAGACCGTCCTAGAAAAGAAAAATGGTTATTCTTTATAATTTTTCATAAAAAAAGAGCTCATGCCTTTTTGAAGGGAGCTCACAATTACTTATTTAATTTAATTGTTTTAACATTATCAATCGTTTTCCCAAGCCATTCAGAAGCAATTTTGGAAAAAATAGTTTTTGAACCAGTCGTGCAAAACTCATGTAAAGGCTCGTCCTCTTCCATGCTTAACATACCATTGTACTGGAGAATAGCACTAATTTCTCTCGCTGTTTCATCACCTGAGCTGATCACATTAACATCATTGCCCATAAATTCCTTAATGAGCGGTCCTAGTAATGGATAGTGAGTACAGCCCAAAATAAGTGTATCAATATTTTGGTTCAGCAAAGGCTTTAATGATTCCTCAATAATTTTATTTGCTACCGTCCCTGTATATTCCCCGCTCTCTACAAGCGGAACAAACTTTGGACACGCGAGACTTTTCACGAACAGACGACTGTTTAAAGCTTTTAATGCCTTTTCATAGGCTCCGCTTTCAACTGTTCTTTCTGTTCCAATAATACCTACCCGATAGTTTTTTGTATTTTTAATCGCTGCCCGTGCTCCTGGATAAATAACTCCAATAACAGGAATAGATAGTTCATGTTGAATTTCATCAAGAGCAGCTGAGGTCGCTGTATTACAAGCAATTACGAGCATTTTTATTCTTTTTTGTAATAAAAATGTAGTCATTTCCCAAGTGAATTTTTTGATTTCTTTGCTTGATCTCGGTCCATAAGGGCAACGGGCTGTATCACCTAAATAGATAATTTGTTCATTTGGCAGCTGCCGGATCATCTCTTTTGCTACAGTCAGACCACCTACCCCCGAATCAATAACACCGATTGGTTGTTTCAATTTATTCGCCTCATTCTGTTCGCATTTCTTGATGCAATTTTATTAAACTGTCTTGAAGGAGCAAAATTTCTCCATTCGAAAAGTTTTTTAACACTTCTTCCAAGTAGGCTTGTCTTTTTTTAATCACTTCATCTATAATTCGTTTGCCTTCATCTAATAGATGGATCCTGACAACTCTTCGATCATTTGGATCCTTTACTCTCATTAGCAACTGTTTTTTTTCCATCCGATCAACAAGGTCTGTTGTCGTACTGCATGCTAAATACATCTTATTAGAAAGGTCGCCAATCGTCATATCCCCATCCTCAAAAAGCCACTGCAGGGCGACAAACTGTGGTGGGGTAATGGCATAATCAGTTAATAGCTCTCTACCCTTTTGTTTTATAATGACATTTATGTATCGCATTTCCTTTTCAATTATTGCAACCATTTTTTTGTCCAATTGTTGCAAGTTTTCGGGTTCCATGGTATTCACAACACTCCTATTATAGGAATTCCAATTTTGTTTAATAATCTCTTGAAGCTTGCTCTTATTTTCTACTTTTTTTATAAATAATTCAAGATGATTCTTGTAAAAACAACAAATGGTTTATTATTTTACATGAGGATTTTCTAAATAATCATTAGTACCACTTCTGTCATTCCTGTAATCTTATTAAAACATGAACCGGCCTCCCATAAGGATGCCGGCCATGATTAAAGTTCTAGTTCTCCCATTCGAAGGAGCTCTACAACTGCTTGTGAACGCCCCTTTACGCCAAGTTTTTGCATGGCATTTGAAATATGATTCCGAACCGTTTTTTCGCTTATAAATAATTCACTAGCGATTTCTTTTGTTGTTTTGTCTTGTACTAACAGCTCGAAAACTTCTCTTTCACGTTTGGTGAGTAACGGCTTGTGAGTATATTCATTCTCCTTCAAGTATTGTAACCCTCCTTGCCTTCGCCAGTATGAACCGTGGGGTGGGTATATATTTAGTCACCATATCATATGTGAATAGGACTTATGGAGTGAATACATTTCAGTGAAGGAAATCACTAAATTAAAAAAATGGTCATATTTACATCTATTTTTTATTTATTTACAAAAGTATCATATGACTATTTCGGTTCCGCATATATAATATACCTTTTCGGTGCATTTCCGATAAAGCGAAAAGGGTAGCAAGTTGTCAAAATTAATTCCTCTTTTTCATCCTGCATGGTTAGAATAGATTTGTCTTTGGAATCCACAATTTTTGCATCTACAATTTTATAGAAATACTCTTTTGTAGGTAGTTTCATCTCCAAAATATCACCAATTTTCAAATCACCTAGATGGCGAAAAACCGTATCTCTGTGACCAGATAAAACAATTTGGCCGTGTTCTCCTGGTAAGAAAGAATCTTTATAATGGCCGACCCCTTTTTCAAGATCATTGGGGTCCGTCCCCTCTACAATGGGTAACTCAGAATGTAGCTTAGGGATCAGGAGCAATCCAATGATATCCCCATTGCCTTTTGATAGATCCTCTTTTTTAGCTGTTTTAGACTGCCCATTCACCATCTTTTTGGCAGCTTCAAGGTTTTCATGGGTTTGGATTTTTCCATTCACTAATTGCCAAAACCCTGTTCCCAATAATGACAATCCTAAGAAAACAATTACGATTGGAAACCAAAATCTAACCTTCATACCCCAACCTCTTTCAATTTTCGACTGAAAAATAAAACCTCTTTTTCTGTGTTAGAAAAAGAGGTTTTTGTTGTATTATCCGCGATCACTACCGAAGAAATTCCGGAAGGATTGAATCGTTGCATCACGATTAACTGCAGCGATTGATGTTGTAATTGGAATCCCTTTAGGACAAGCTTGAACACAGTTTTGAGAGTTACCGCATCCTTGCAAGCCACCGTCCTCCATAAATGCATTTAAACGTTCATCCTTATTCATTTCACCTGTTGGATGTGCATTAAATAGGCGAACCTGGTTAAATACAAACGGACCCATAAAATTGGATTTACTATTAACGTTTGGACAAGCTTCAAGACAAACACCAC
Organism: Caryophanales bacterium; assembly: GCA_035254805.1. Classification (GTDB taxonomy): domain Bacteria; phylum Bacillota; class Bacilli; order Bacillales; family Cytobacillaceae; genus JAUZPL01. The sequence continues at coordinate 4,020 of DATFAH010000330.1, forward strand.
ATGTCATACATTTAGATAGCTCATATGCCCATTGACGTTTTTTCTCAGGCATTCTAGGACCAGGTCCTAAATCATAAGTTCCATCAATTGGAATCCAAGCTTTCACTTTTTTCAAGGAATCAAACATTCTGCTGCGATCCACCTGCAGGTCGCGAACTACCGGGAATGTACGCATTGGCTCAAGTCGAATTGGCTGTTCGAGCTGATCAATTAAAGCTGTACATGCTTGACGAGGTTTACCATTAACCACCATTGAACACGCACCACAAACTTCTTCCAAGCAGTTCATATCCCACGTAACAGGAGTTGTTTCTTTTCCTTTTGTATTCATCGGATTCATCCGAATTTCCATTAACGCAGAAATAACGTTCATATTCGGACGATATGGTATTTCATATTCCTCCTGATAAGGAGTGGAATTTGTGTTATCTTGACGAGAAATAATAAATTTTACCGTTTTATTTTCAGCCATCTTTTTCTACTCCCCCTTTTTAATGTGTAACCGCATAATTGCGCTCACGCGGCTTTACTAAAGAAGTATCAACTTCTTCGTAATGGAATGCCGGAGCTGACTTAGAATCAACAAATTTAGCCATTGTTGTCTTTAAGAATTCCTCATCATTACGT
>DATFAH010000331.1:0-3461 GCA_035254805.1 Caryophanales bacterium
GATGCCCAGCAAGTGGCCGTTGTGGATGGACTCATTTCTGACTTCCATTTTCCGATTGAACTTGTTCCGGTGGATATTGTCCGTGAAGAGGACGGATTAGCGAAAAGTTCGCGGAATGTGAAGCTTACTTCTAAAGAGAGAAATGAGGCACCTGTCCTTTATAAGAGTTTAGATATGGCTAAAGCAGCGATGATGAACGGAGAACGAAATCCTTCAAGAATTTGCGATTTAATAGCTAAAGTCATACATGAAGAAACTAGCGGAACAATCGATTATGTTGAAATATATAGTTATCCAAATTTAAAGCAATTAGAAAAAATAGCAGGTTCAATTATCATCGCAATTGCCGTGAAATTCTCCACCGTTCGACTAATTGATAACGTAATGCTTAAAATCGATTGAAAAAGTTTAGCAGTATAGTAGGGGGAAGGACAATGTTTCGCACCATGATGAATGGGAAAATCCATCGGGCGACTGTAACAGAAGCAAATTTAAACTATGTCGGAAGCATTACCATAGATGAGGATCTCTTGGATGCAGTTGGAATGGTTGCTAACGAAAAAGTGGCAATCGTAAATAATAATAACGGAGCTCGCCTTGAAACGTACATTATTCCTGGTAAAAGAGGGAGTGGTGTCATTTGTTTAAATGGCGCGGCTGCTAGGCTTGTTCAAAAAGGCGATATAGTGATCATTATTTCGTATGTCATGGTTTCTGAAGAAAAAATTTCTCACCATAAACCAAAGGTGGCTATTATGGATGAACATAATCGAATTATTGAAATGATTCATTCAGAACCGGCACAAACCATTATGTAATCCCCATCAATGGGGGTTTTTCTTTTTAACTTTTTTGTGTTACCGTTTAGGTACAAAGGTTTGAGGTGTTTGTGTAATGTTAAATAAATTTGTCGTTATTGATTTAGAAACAACAGGTAACCTCCCGAAAAAGGGAGAAAAAATTATTCAATTCGCAGCAGTGGTTATTGAAAATGGAGAAATTACTGAAAAATTCTCCTCGCTGATTAATCCGCAAAAACCAATTCCTGCTTTTATTGAAGAATTGACAGGCTTACATGATGACATGGTTAAGGAAGCTCCAATTTTTTCAGAAATTGCTTCTAAAATTATCGCATTATTAGATAATGCCTACTTTGTTGCCCATAATGTTTTATTTGATTTATCTTTCCTTCAGGAAGAACTGTTACAGGCAGGGTATGAGGGTTTTTTTGGCCCCGTATTGGATACAGTGGAATTAGCAAGATTTCTGTACCCAACTGCTGATAGTTATAAGTTATCTGATCTAGCCGAGCGAGAAAACTTGCGGCATGATCGCCCCCATCAAGCCGATAGTGATGCAGAAGTGACGGCAGAACTTTTACAAATTTTTTTAAATCGCTTATATTTGCTTCCGCAAAAAGTGCTTGAGAAGCTGATGTTTCTTTCAGGTGGATTAAAAAGTGATATACAGCTTTTGCTTGATGAAATTTTAGTGGAAAAAAGCAATAAAGTTGAAGAAATACCAAAAACGTTAGAAATTTTTAATGGAATTGCCCTTAAAAAATCTCATCATCAACGAGATGAATCCTTCAATGAAGAATGTTATTGCTACCCAGAAAATACAGATGAAAAAATAAAAATTCTAAAAAATGCTTTTGATTATTTTGAGGAAAGAATGGGTCAGTTAGAAATGATGGATCGTGTTTATCATACATTTCTTAACCAAAATTATACATTGATAGAAGCTGGTACCGGTATCGGAAAATCAATTGGCTACCTTTTTCCGGCTGCCTATTTTTCTAAAAATCATCATTTGCCTGTGATCGTTAGTACACATACCACTCAGCTGCAAGAGCAATTAATAAACAAGGAAGTTCCCATCCTTTCAAAAATGGTTCCATTTCATGTGAAATCTGTTTTGTTAAAGGGACGAAGCCATTATTTAAATTTGGATCGATTTATTCGAACATTAATGGATGAAAATGATAATTATGATACCACGCTAACAAAAATGCAAATTTTGATTTGGCTAATGGATACAAAGACCGGTGATAAGGATGAATTAAACCTATCAAGCGGAGGCCTTATTTATTGGAATAAAATTAAAAGCGAACAGCTTATTTTTAGCCATAATGAAGAATGGCTAGAAAGAGATTTTTATCTTAGAGCAAAAAAAGAAGCAGCCAAAGCAGATATTATCATTACGAATCATTCGCTGTTATTAAGTGATCTTACCGCAAAGCATAAAGTATTGCCGGAATATGCTTACGCCATTATTGACGAAGGCCATCATTTAGAAAAAACTGCTTCACATTTTTTAGGACATACTTTAGATTACTTAACGGTCAGATTGTTATTAAGTCAATTAGGACTTTATGAACAAAAACTGCTTTTTTATCGGTTAGAATGTCTCTTAAATATGGAAGATGGCAAACAAGTAGATATTATTTCAACTTTAAAATTAAATGAGTTGATTACTAATTTATTTTTTGAAATGGATGAATTCTTTAAAATGGCTGGACAACTTGCGATTCGAAAAGCCGGGAATCGCAAAGAATCAAAAAGGTTAAAGATTAAGCTTTCTAAAAAGGAATTTGAAAAAGAGCTAACAGTCCTTGTTCACTGTGCAGAACGATTTGCATTTTTAATAAAGGATGTCCAACTTTCTATAGAAAAACGGATAGACCTTATCAAAAAACAGTTTGCTTTCCTTTCAAATGAGCAAAAGAATCTTTTAGAGGAATTAAACCTTTTCTTGCTTGATTTTGCAGATTTGCGTGATACAATTCGGGAAATAATGATAAACGATACAAAGCAAGTTAAATGGATTGAAATCGATGTTCGTTCCACCCAAAATGTTACTACTATTTTTGCGGAACCTGCGTCGGTTGCTAACATGTTAAAATCACAGTTTTTTCAAATTAAAAAGGGAATCGTGGTTACTTCTGCAACATTAACGGTAAATCAATCATACAAGTTTATTATGAAAGAATTGGGACTTGATTCAAGTGCGGTAAACACATTGACAATCCCTTCACCGTTTCATTATCAAAACCAAGTTCAACTACTGATTCCTGATGATCTGCCGCAAATCAAGGAAGTTAGTATGGATGAATATGTAATTGCGATTACAGAGCACCTTATAACAATAGCAGAAGCAACAAGAGGAAGAATGCTTATTTTATTCACCTCACATGAAATGCTGCGTAAAACATATGAATTAATAAAAGAAAGTGGCTTTTTAGAAGATTTTGCGATCATTGCCCAAGGTATCACAAGCGGGAGTCGGACAAGGTTGACAAGGAATTTTCAGAGATATGAGAAAGCAATCTTGTTAGGTACGAGTAGTTTTTGGGAAGGGATTGATATCCCTGGTGAAGATTTATCTTGTCTTGTGATTGTTAGACTTCCATTTAGTTCGCCAGAAGAACCATATACGGAAGCAAAATGTGAATACGTAAA
>DATFAH010000332.1:0-3901 GCA_035254805.1 Caryophanales bacterium
GTTGTAAACTCACTGCGCATCGTAGTTGATGGGGTAAAACCTTGACCAAGAGCCGCATAATAAAGAATCGGCTTTATCGTTGATCCAGGCTGTCTGATGGCCTGAACAGCCCGGTTAAATGGGCTTTTCGTGTAATCTCTCCCACCAACCATTGCTTTGACTTGCCCGGTTTTCGGATCCATCGCAACTAAGCTGACTTGGATCTCAGAACTGCTTGCCACCATTTTTTGAATGGCGTCCTCTGCCGTCTTCTGCTGTTTCATATTTAGTGTCGTAAAAACCTTTAAACCTCCAAGTGTAATTGTCCTGTCATCCAGATGCAATTGGCTCCGCAGGGCATTTCTGACCGCATCCTGAAAATAAGGCGCAACTCCAATTTGGTGGTGTGGATGCTCTCCGATGAATGTCAGTGGCTTTTGGGCAGCTAACTCAGCCGAATTTTTTTTGATATAGCCGTTTTCAGCCATCGATTGTAAAATAAGATTTTGCCGTTTTTTCGCATTTTTCATCGAAGCAAGTGGTGAGTATATCCCAGGTCCTTTTGGAATTCCTGCCAGCATAGAGGCCTCAGCTAAGGATAATTCGGAAGCATCTTTTCCAAAATAATATTGACTGGCTGCTTGGACACCATAAGCACCATCGCCAAAATAAATGGTATTCAAATAGCCTTCAAGAATTTCCTTTTTGGAATAACTCATTTCAAGACGAATGGTATAAAAAGCCTCAAGAATTTTTCTCGACCATGTTTTATCAGAAACGAGAAAAAGATTTTTCGCATATTGCTGTGTAATCGTGCTTGCACCTTGTACTTTATGGAAGGCAATAATGTCAGCCAATGCTGCACCAGCAATTCGCTTGTAGTCAAAACCATGGTGGTTATAAAAATTTTTATCTTCAATGGCAATCGTAGCATCGATTAAATCTGGGGAAATGTTCTTCAGCGGAACCCAATACCGCTTTTGGCCATTCGTGCTTTCGCCAATCACTTTCCCATCATCTGAAAAATATAAAGTGGACTGGGGAACGGCAAGCGGCGGCGCCCCTAAAATCTTTGCATAGCCAAGAATGCCCAGTAAGATGATAAGCATACAAATCATACCTATTAAACCGATAATGATGAAGGCGCGCAAAAATTTAATCGATCTTCCATTTGTCATGATTTCCATGATTATCACCTCGCAAATTCCAAATTGGTAAAATTAACAATATTAACAGTATGAAAAAAACAAACACTTTTTAAACATTTCTCTATGAAAAAGAAAATTTTTCTTGAAATTTTGCTAGATTCCTCTATACTTTTTCTCATGTTTGTATTTAGTTAGGGCATTATATAAATGATTTGCTATAGAAAGGAAGAATGAAGATGAGTATTTGGTTTACAGAAAAACAAACGCAAAACTTTGGAATTACAATGAAAGTGAATAAGACTTTACATACAGAGCAAACAGAATTTCAAAAGCTTGATATGGTGGAGACGGAAGAATGGGGCAACATGCTTCTTTTAGATGACATGGTTATGACTTCAATTAAGGATGAATTTGTCTACCATGAAATGGTTGCGCATATTCCATTGTTTACTCACCCAAACCCAGAAAACGTTTTAGTCGTTGGCGGCGGTGACGGCGGGGTTATTCGTGAAGTTCTAAAGCACCCAAGCGTGAAAAAAGCAACACTTGTTGATATTGATGGCAAGGTTATTGAGTTCTCGAAAAAATTCCTTCCTGAAATCGCAGGGAAACTAGACGATCCACGTGTGGATGTCCAAGTAGGCGACGGCTTCATGCATATTGCCGAAAGTGAAAATGAATACGATGTCATCATGGTGGATTCCACAGAACCTGTTGGTCCTGCGGTAAACCTTTTCACAAAAGGCTTCTATGCAGGAATCTCTAAAGCATTGAAGGAAGACGGTATTTTCGTTGCTCAGTCTGATAACCCTTGGTTTAAAGCAGACCTCATCCGCAATGTTCAAAAAGACGTGAAGGAAATCTTCCCAATCACTCGTCTATATGTAGCAAACATTCCAACATACCCAAGCGGCATGTGGGCATTTACATTAGGTTCAAAGAAATATGATCCACTAGAAGTAAGCGATGACCGCTTCCATGAAATTGAAACAAAATACTACACAAAAGAGCTTCACAAAGCTGCTTTTGTTCTACCTAAATTTGTTGGTGATTTAACGTGATGGGGGTCTGACCCCAGAAAGTGAGGAATAAAGATGCGTTTTGATGAAGCCTATTCTGGCAATGTTTTTATAAAAAGCCATCCAAATTTTGAAGAAAGCCAGGCCGTTCTTTACGGAATGCCAATGGACTGGACCGTCAGTTATCGTCCAGGATCCCGTTTTGGCCCTACCCGTATTCGTGAGGTATCGATTGGTCTTGAGGAATACAGCGCCTACTTAGACCGTGAACTAGAAGATGTTAAATTTTATGATGCAGGCGATATTCCGCTTCCATTTGGAAACCCGCAAAAGAGTATTGATATGATCGAAGAGTTTGTTGACAAAATCTTAGCTGCTGGTAAGTTTCCGCTTGGCATGGGTGGGGAGCACCTCGTTTCCTGGCCTGTCATGAAAGCTGTTTATAAAAAATATCCTGATTTAGCGATTATCCATATGGATGCCCATACCGATTTGCGTGAGCAATATGAAGGAGAGCCATTATCCCATTCCACCCCAATCCGGAAAATTGCTGAGCATATTGGACCGAAAAATGTCTATTCTTTCGGAATTCGTTCTGGAATGAAGGAAGAATTTGATTGGGCGAAAGAGGTGGGGATGCACATTTCAAAATTCGATGTGCATCAGCCATTAAAAGAAATTTTACCAAAGCTTTCCGGTCGTCCAGTGTACGTGACCATTGATATTGATGTACTTGATCCAGCACATGCACCTGGAACTGGCACTGTCGATTGTGGTGGAATTACCTCAAGAGAGCTACTCGCAGCTATCCATGAAATTGCGAAGTCTGATGTAAAAGTAGTTGGTGCCGACCTTGTTGAGGTTGCCCCAATTTACGACCCATCTGAACAAACCGCAAACACTGCCAGCAAATTAATCCGTGAAATGATTCTTGGCTGGATAAAATAATTATTCCTTAAGGCCTGTCCATTCTTTTTGGGGCAGGCTTCTTTTGAATTGTCCAGAATATACGCTATAATAAAGAGCAAAAGGAGTGCACCTAGTGAACATCAACATAAAAACGACTATATTTCAGGATAATAGGAAAGAAATAATTGAAACGAATGCAACGGGTCGTTTTTATTTAAAAGAGCAGGCTTCCTATTTGCAATATGAGGAAGAATCGGCAGGAGGCAGCATTCGAACGATTGTAAAGCTGGCAGAAGAGGAAGTGCTCATTTTACGAAGTGGAGCCGTGAAAATGAGAATGCCCCTTATTTTAAATAAAGAAGTCAAAGGCAGTTACGAGTTGCCATTTGGCCAATTTGAAACAGCAGCCATTGCGAAAAAAATCAAACATTCTTTTGACTTTGAAAGTGGCGCAGGCTACATAAATTTACGTTATGATTTTTCCTTGCAAGGTTCACATGCAGGTACATACGATTTAGAAATCTCGTTTCAGGAGGATAACAATGAATATTGTTGAACTAGTTCAAAGTAAATTAAAAGAGGAAATCAAAGCAGCTGTCTTGAAGGCAAATCTTGCAACGGAAGAACAAATCCCCGATGTCATCTTAGAGATCCCTAAGGAAAAAGCACATGGGGATTATTCCACCAATATGGCGATGCAGTTGGCACGCGTGGCAAAAAAAGCTCCAAGAATGATTGCTGAGGAACTGATTAAAAGTTTTGATCACACAAAAGCATCGATTGAAAAAATTGAATTGGCAGGCCCAGGCTTTATTAATTTTTATATGAATAACAGTTATTTAACGG
>DATFAH010000333.1:0-2265 GCA_035254805.1 Caryophanales bacterium
GACGAATGACGGTGAAATTTCTAATAAAATTTTACGTTCAGAAATGAACCATGAAAAGGAATATATTGTAACCGTGGATAAACCAATCACAGAAGAATTTCTGGAAGGAATGGCAAAGGGTGTTGAGATTTTAGCAACCAAAACGAAACCGTGTCAGGTTACTCGAATAAGTGATTATGTTTTCAGAATCATTCTAACTCAAGGATTAAATAGGCAAATTCGGAGAATGTGCAAGATGTTTGGCTATCGAGTTTTACGCCTTCAAAGGATTCGAATTATGAATCTAACTATGGATGGTTTGGAAATAGGCCAATGGCGGGAGCTTAACAAGTTAGAAGTATCTGAACTAATGGGGCGATTGCAGGCAAATAATTTTGACTAATGATAGAAATAATTGGTCCATTCTTTTTCTTTAGAAAATCTAGTCGAAAACTCGAAAATTTAGTATTATAGTGAAATGAGTATATTTTTGATAAAGTGAGGATTTACACTAATGAGCTTACTTTTTGTAGATAATTTAAGTCATACTTTCGGTGACCGGACGTTATTTAAAGACGTTTCTTTTCAATTAAATGATGTGGACCATGTTGGACTTGTCGGTGCAAATGGCGTTGGGAAGTCTACATTAATGAACATCATCACGGGTCAGTTGATTCATGACAGCGGCCGTGTTGAATGGACTCCTGGTGTTCAATATGGATATTTGGATCAGCATACGGTACTTACTCCAGGTAAAACAATGCGGGATGTTTTGCGCGATGCCTTCCTTCCTCTTTTTGAAAAAGAAAAAGAGTTAAATGAAGTAACAGCACAAATGGGTGATGCCACACCAGAAGAGCTTGAAGTTTTATTGGAAAGAATGGGTGAAATTCAAGATGCCCTAGATGCAGGCGGATTTTATTCATTAGATATTAAAATTGAGGAAGCAGCACGTGGACTAGGACTTGATGCTATTGGATTGGATCGGGATGTTGCAGCACTAAGTGGCGGTCAGCGTACGAAAGTTCTTCTTGCTAAATTACTATTAGAACAGCCGAAGGTCCTCCTTTTAGACGAGCCAACAAACTATTTAGATGTTGAGCACATTCGCTGGTTAACTTCCTATTTAAAAGAGTATCCATATGCCTTTATTCTTATTTCTCATGATACAGAATTTATGAGCCCTGTATCGAATGTGATTTTTCAATTAGAATTTTCTAAGTTAACCCGTTATACGGCAACGTACGAAAAGTTCTTAGAATTAGCGGAAATTAACAAAAACCAACATATAAATGCGTATGAAAAACAGCAGGAATTTATTAAAAAACAAGAAGATTTTATCGCTAGAAACAAAGCGCGATATGCCACAACAGGACGTGCGAAAAGCCGTCAAAAGCAGTTAGACCGAATGGAGCGAATTGACCGCCCGGAAACAGCGCTAAAGCCAACCTTTGATTTTAAAGAATCCAGAAGCAGCAGCCGCTATGTATTTGAAGCAAAGGATTTAGAAATTGGCTACGATCGCCCGCTTTTACCGAAAATGGACATCACGATTGAACGTGGCGATAAACTGGCGATCATTGGGTGCAACGGTGTCGGTAAATCGACCCTTCTAAAAACCATGCTAGGAAAAATCAACCCATTAAATGGTTCGGTTGAACGTGGTGATTACATCTACCCTTCTTATTTTGAACAAGAAGTAAAAGCAGCAGGCATCACACCAATTGATGATGTGTGGAATGCCTTTCCATCCATGGATCAGCATCAAGTACGAGCAGCCTTAGCCCGCTGTGGTTTGAAAAATGAGCACATTTCTCGCCCATTGAATCAACTTAGTGGTGGAGAACAGGCAAAAGTCCGTCTTTGTAAATTAATGATGAATGAAAGTAATTTGATCCTCTTTGACGAGCCAACAAACCACCTTGATATTGATGCAAAAGCAGAATTAAAGCGTGCCTTAAAAGCATATAAAGGAACGGTTGTTCTTGTTTGCCACGAACCAGACTTTTACGAGGACTGGGTCACCAAAGTTTGGAATGTAGAAGAATGGTCACAGCAAGCTGTTAATAGCTAAATAACAAAAAAGTAGTGCATTTCGGCGTTTGAAAGTGCACTACTTTTTTTGGCCTTTATATGGCTTAATTACTATCGTTTTACTATTAGGTATTTATTCCATATGATTTCATTGAACAACTTCAATCACAAAAGCATAACTTGAGCTTCCTTTTTTCCAATATGCGTAAATATCGTAAACATATACACCTTTTTCTTCTGGTACAGTCAAAA
>DATFAH010000334.1:0-3095 GCA_035254805.1 Caryophanales bacterium
ATCTACCTATATTGAAGGACTTCTGAAAATGGTTCATCCTAATACGGGGAAAGTCCATACCAGGTTTAATCAAGTTTTAACACAAACAGGAAGATTAAGTTCTACGGATCCTAACTTGCAAAATATCCCGATCCGGCTTGAGGAAGGCCGTAAAATCCGCCAAGCTTTTATCCCCTCTGAAAAGGATTGGATCATTTTTGCTGCTGATTACTCACAGATCGAGCTAAGAGTGCTTGCCCATATTGCTGGAGACGAGAAACTAATTCAGGCTTTTAAAGAGGATCTGGATATCCACACGAAAACAGCAATGGAAGTTTTTCATGTGAACAAGGATGAGGTTACCTCCAATATGAGGCGCCAGGCAAAGGCCGTTAATTTTGGGATTGTTTACGGAATAAGTGATTATGGACTTTCACAAAATCTTGGAATTACCCGAAAAGATGCAGGAAAATTTATTGAACGGTATTTAGATAGCTATCCAAGTGTGAAGGACTATATGGAAGATATCGTTCATCTCGCTAAGAAGCAAGGCTTTGTCTCAACATTAATGCAAAGAAGACGATATATTCCTGAAATTACAAGCAGAAATTTCAACATAAGAAGCTTTGCGGAACGAACAGCCATGAATACTCCGATTCAAGGAAGTGCTGCCGATATCATAAAAAAAGCAATGATTGATATGGCGGATGCATTAAAAAATCTTGGGCTAAAAAGCCGATTACTGCTGCAAGTCCATGACGAATTAATTTTTGAAGCTCCACCGGAAGAGCTTGAGACATTAAAAAAATTAGTTCCCGACATAATGGAAAATGCGCTTGAATTAAAAGTTCCATTAAAAGTGGACTACGCATATGGTCCGACTTGGTTTGATGCTAAATAATAGGAGACGAAAAACATGCCAGAGTTACCAGAAGTAGAAACAGTCAGGAAAACATTAAAAAATTTAATTCTTAAAAAACAAATTAAAAATATAACGGTTAACTGGCCGAAAATCATTAAACTTCCGTTAGAAATTGAACAATTCATTGATGCTTTAAAGGGAGAGACGATTCAAGATATTGGGCGCAGAGGCAAATTTTTAATCCTCTATACGACCAAATATGCATTAGTATCCCATTTACGAATGGAAGGGAAATATGGGCTATTTACTGAAAAAGAGTCGCTTGATAAACACACCCATGTTATTTTCCATTTTACCGACCATACTGAACTAAGGTATAAAGATGTGCGGAAATTTGGTACCATGCATTTGTTTAAAAAAGGCGAAGAATTTCAACTTCCTCCATTATTTGACCTAGGGCCTGAACCTTTTGATGAGGATTTTACAGAGCAATATTTAACCAAAATGCTTTCAAAAACGAATCGAAAAATTAAACCAGCTCTTCTCGATCAAAAGCTGCTTGTGGGTCTTGGAAACATTTATGTAGATGAAGCACTATTTCGTGCTAGAATCCATCCAGAAAGAATAGCCAGCACCTTAAATGACAAAGAAATTTCTTTACTTCATCAAAAAATTGTTAATACCCTAATGGATGCAGTTAATCAAGGAGGCAGTACCATCCGTTCATATATTAATTCCCAAGGTGAAATGGGGATGTTTCAACATCAATTATTGGTTTATGGGCGGCAAAATGAAGACTGTAAAAAATGTGGAACAGCTTTAATAAAAACGGTTGTCGGTGGGAGAGGAACGCATTTTTGCCCATCATGCCAAAAACGATAAAGCTTGAACTTTAAAGACCGATTTTGAAATAACCATGTTCAGGCTTCCTCCATATACTATCGTAGTGATTTTTATGGAAGGAGCTTTAAACATGGTTCAGTGGTTCTCACTTCTCTTGCTTGCTTTCGCCTTAAGTCTTGACAGCTTCAGTGTCGGATTAACATATGGTTTGCGAAAAATGGTTATGCCATTTAAATCCATCATCATTATAGCAAGTTGCTCTGCCGTTTCTTTAATGATCGCCGTTTCCATCGGACATGGAATTACCAAAATTCTCTCGCCACATACAACTGCAAGTATTGGAGGAATCATTCTGATGGTTTTAGGGTCGGGAGTATTGTACCAGTTTTTCCGGCCTGAAAAAGATAAGGATATTCAAAAATATGAAAAAACAATTGTGAATTTTGAAATTCGCTCACTTGGAATTGTCATTAATATTTTAAAAAAACCGATGTCTGCCGATTTTGACCAATCGGGTACCATAACGGGCATAGAAGCGCTAATGTTAGGTTTTGCTTTATCACTGGATGCCTTTGGGGCTGGTATTGGAGCAGCAATGCTTGGTTTTTCACCTCTTTACTTGGCCTTTACTGTAGCTATCATGAGTTCATTATTTGTATTAATGGGAATTAAATGCGGCAACTTTTTTCAGAGATTTAATTGGGTTCAAAAATTCACATTTTTACCCGGAATCCTTTTAATCCTGATTGGGATTTGGAAAATATAATTTGAAAGGAAATAATATGTCATTAATTATTGGATTAACAGGCGGAATAGCTAGTGGAAAAAGTACTGTATCAAATATGTTGAAGGAAATGAAAATAACGGTTATTGACGCTGACATAGAAGCACGACTTGCTGTAAAAAAAGGCGAGCCGGCATATTTTCGAATTTTACAGGAATTTGGCTCAAATCTTATTTTGCCAGATGGGGAAATTGACCGCCAAAAATTAGGATCAATTATTTTTCATGATGAACAAAAAAGGCAGCACTTAAATGAAATGGTTCATCCTGAGGTTAGGAAACGAATGCTGGAAAAGAAAGAAGAGGCCATCCAAAATGGTGAAAAAATAGTGATTCTAGATATTCCTTTATTATTTGAAAGCAAGCTAACGTATATGGTGGAAAAAATCATTCTTGTCTATGTAGATGAAAAAATTCAGCTTAAGCGGTTAATGAATCGAAATGAGTTAACATATGATGAAGCCACTGCAAGGATCCAGTCACAAATGCCCATTACCGAAAAATTAGCATTGGCTGATGAAGTAATAAACAATAATGGCACAATACCTGAAACAAAAGCCCAATTAGAAAAAATCCTTCAACGTCTTGGTTTTTAAAAAAATATTCATTAGCAAAGAGAAAGGGAAAC
>DATFAH010000335.1:0-2342 GCA_035254805.1 Caryophanales bacterium
AATCAGTAATTCTGTCGATTCGGAACGATTTTTGATGATCATAACCCACATCCTATTTTTATGAATTTCTTTCACAAACACCAAACATCCAGTAAGTCCTATTGTGCAAATAAATCTTTTTTATGAAATTTTTTCACAAACAAAAAACCTCAGCCATTTCTGACTAAGGTCTCACTTTTAAACGTGTTTTTCTAATAGTCCTGCAAGAGCTTCTTTTGGTTGGAAGCCAATTACTTTATCAACTACTTCGCCGTTTTTGAAAACTAACAAAGTAGGGATGCTCATAACGCCAAATTTTGCAGCTGTTTCTTGGTTATCATCTACGTCAAGTTTCGTAATTTTTACTTTGTCACCAAATTCTGAATCAAGTTCTTCAAGGACAGGTGCAATCATTTTGCATGGTCCGCACCATGGTGCCCAAAAATCAACAAGTACTAGGTCTGAGCTAGTTTCTTCAACGAAGTTTTGGTCTGTAACATGTGTAATAGCCATTTGGTATACCTCCTAATTGGATCTGAAATACTATCGAAAGTATATCATCCTTTAACCATTCAAGCTAGATATTTGCTTCCCATGTAATTTACCCTTTTTTTCACTAAATATGCCTTATCAAGAATGAACTTTCAACTTTTTGAATTCTTCCGTTAATAACGGTACCACTTCAAAAAGGTCCCCTACGATACCGTAATCCGCCACATTAAAAATATTAGCCTCTGAATCTTTATTAATCGCGACAATGACCTTAGAATTCGACATTCCCGCTAAATGCTGGATAGCTCCAGATATGCCGCATGCAATATACAGATCAGGTGTAACGACTTTCCCGGTTTGACCAATTTGCAAGGAGTAATCACAATAGTCGGCATCACAAGCGCCACGGGATGCCCCAACTGCTCCACCAAGAACATTTGCAAGTTCTTTTAAAAGTTTAAAGCCTTCCTCACTTTTTACGCCGCGTCCTCCGGCAACCACTACCTTTGCCTCAGAAAGATCCACACCATCAGTTGCTCTACGAACAACCTCTTTAATAATTGTACTTAAATATTTAATTTCAACTTCAAATGAAGCCACTTCACCACTACGGCTTTCATCTTTTTCAAGTGGTGCAATATTATTTGGGCGAATCGTGGCAAAAATCATTCCATCTGTCACAATTTTCTTTTCAAAAGCTTTTCCAGAATAAATCGGCCTTGTAAAAACGATATTTCCTCCTGCCTCTTCAATGGAAGTAACATCCGAAATAAGCCCTGATGAAAGCTTGCCGGCAACCCTTGGAGAAAGATCTTTTCCAAGTGAAGTATGACCTAAAATGATTCCTTCAGGATTTTCTTGCTCCACCACTGCTAATAGTGCTTGTGAAAAACCGTCTGATGTATAATGTTTTAATTTTTCATTTTCGACCGAAATGACACGATCTGCCCCGTAATAAATCAATTCTTTATTTAAAGCGCTTACAGAATCACCGATTAAAACGCCAATTATTTCTCCGCCTTCAGCAACCATTTTTGCTGCAGCAATTGCTTCAAACGAGACATTTCGTAAAACTCCGTCCCGAACTTCTCCAAGTACTAATACTTTTCTTGCCATCCCCATTCCCTCCTTAAATGACTTTCGCTTCTGTATGAAGTAGTTGTACTAATTTTTTTACTTGATTTTGAAGATCGCCGGAAAGGATTTTTCCTGCTTCTTTTTTAGCTGGTAAGTAAATTTCGATCGTTTTTGTTTTGGCTTCTACATCTTCTTCTTCAAGATCAAGATCATCCAGTTCAAATTCATCAAACGGCTTCTTTTTCGCCTTCATAATTCCTGGAAGGGATGGATATCTTGGTTCATTTAGTCCTTGCTGGGCTGTAACTAATAATGGGAGATTTGTTTCAATCACTTCAGAATCCCCTTCAACATCTCTTGTTACCGTTACATTTTTTCCATCAATTTCAAGTTTTGTAATCGTCGTTACAAATGGGATTCCAAGCATTCCGGCAACACGCGGGCCAACCTGACCAGAACCACCATCAATTGCCACATTTCCAGCTAAAATTAAATCTGCTTCCTTATCCTCTAAATATTCCGATAGGACTCTTGCTGTTGTAAACTGGTCTCTATTTTCGACATCATCTTCAATATTGATCAGAACAGCTTTGTCAGCCCCCATCGCTAAAGCAGTACGCAATTGCTTTTCGGAATCTTCATTTCCAACCGAAATAACGGTTATCTCGCCGCCATGTGCATCCCGCACTTGAATCGCTTCCTCAACGGCATACTCATCATATGGATTTATAATAAATTCAGCACCATCTTCGTTGATTTTTCCGCCTGACATTGTGATTTTTTCTTCTGTATCA
>DATFAH010000336.1:0-3399 GCA_035254805.1 Caryophanales bacterium
ATTGGGGACACCATATTCAAAATAAGCTCTACCCTGAAATAACTGTGGATAACTTTACTTTTGACAGTTATTCCATTCCTTGATGTGGCAATTTTTTTGCATGTATAAACACGGGAACGGTGCTCACGTTTCAATTTCCAAACAAAATGATCGTGTTGTCCCCTATCCCAGTTGTTAGAGCTCAGAATTCTAGAAACACGAAGAAACACGAGAACCGGTCCCGTGTTCCACACATGTTCCCTTATCGATTTATTTCATTGAATTGAACAGCTAGTTTTGCCCCAACAACGGCATTGTTTTTCACTAGAGCAATGTTTGCATCAAGGCTTTTGCCTAGTGTTAATTCTTTTACTTTTCCAAGAAGGAATGGTGTGACTTCTTTTCCGGAAATCTGTTTTTCCTCTGCCTCTTTTAATGCTTTTTCGATAACCTCAGTAATGATTTTTTCATCCATTGCAAATTCTTCTGGTACTGGATTGGCAATAACTGCTCCACCTTTAAGGTTTAAATCCCATTTCACTTTTAATATAGAAGCGATCGTTTCTACATCGTCTAGACGGAAATTTACAGGAAATTCACTTTCACGAGTATAGAAGGCAGGAAGTAAGTCCGTTTTATATCCAATAACTGGGACTCCTTTTGTTTCAAGATACTCCATCGTTAATCCTAAATCTAAAATTGATTTGGCACCCGCACATATAACAGCTACATTTGTTTTTCCCAACTCTTCCAAGTCTGCTGAGATGTCCATAGTCGCTTCTGCACCACGGTGAACACCACCAATGCCGCCTGTAACAAAAATATGGATGTCAGCAGCTTCTGCGCAAATCATGGTAGCAGCCACTGTAGTTGCCCCTAATTTTTTCGTTGCAAGTAAATAGGCTAAATCACGTCTAGATGCTTTGGCCACATTTGTGCTTTTTCCAAACATTTCTAATTCGTCATCAGACAAGCCAATTTTAATTTTTCCATCCACAATTGCGATGGTTGCTGGGACGGCTCCATTTTCTCGGACAAGTTGCTCCACTTCTCGAGCAGTCTGGACATTTTGTGGGTATGGCATACCGTGAGATATAATCGTTGATTCTAATGCAACAATCGGTTTACCTTGTTCCTTTGCAGCACGAACTTCTTCAGATAATACGATATATTGTTTCATAGTAGTTCCTCCAGGTCTTTTTGTAATTGTTCTGCTGATAAATCTTGTCGAACCGTATAGGGTGATTGCAGTGTTTTAGAAGCATGAATACTGGCAGATTTTGCAATATCCATTAACGGTTTTCCTTCTAACCACGAGTAAATAACAGCAGAAGAGAAGGCGTCTCCTGCTCCAGTTACGTCAACAATTTCCTTTGTTTCAATGGAAGGAACATAAAATATCCCCTCTTCTTTATTACCGATCATAGTTCCTTCTTTTCCATTTGTGATCACAACATTGGAAATCCCTAATGAAAGCCATTTTTCTAAAGTGCCTTTCCAAATTTCCCTATCTTTAATTTCGGTATTAAAATACGTCTCTGATTCATCTCGATTAGTAATAAGCCATGTCACACCGTCTAAATCATCAGGCATGTGATTCATTTTTGGTGATGAAACAGGGATTAACACAATAGGTATGGAAAGTGATTTTGCAAAATGACATAAAAATTGAACGGATTCTTTTGGGCAATTTAAGTCTACGACCAAACATTTTCCTTGGCTTAGGATTCTATCAAATTTGCGCAGTAAATCAGGTGTGATTGCTTCATACACTTCCATATCGGCTAAGGCAATGATTAAATCTCCATCATGATCTAAAATCGCTGTATAAGATCCTGTTGTTTTTTCAGGTAATTTCGTTACGGTGTCTAAGTTCATATAAAGCGAAGAAGATTCTTCAATCATGGCCCAGTCTTGATCCATACCACATGTCGATATTAAAGAAACTTCCATCCCTAGTCGACCAAGATTTTCCGCAATATTTCGTGCAACCCCTCCTGCATTTTGGGTAGCATAACTTGGATTAGAGGTCCCTAGAACCGTTTTATCTTTAATATGGAATTTGCGGTCCATATTTACTCCGCCTATACAAACAACTTGTTCGGATTCACTTAAAATATAAGCTCTGCCTACTATTTTCCCTTTTCTGGTTAATCCCGAAATCATATTGGCGACAGAAGGCCGGGATAATCCTAATATTTCGGCAAGATCCTGTTGAGAAACATACGGATTTTTTCGAATTAAATCAAGAATCAATTGTTCTTTCTCTGTTATTTTTTCTAGCACAAAGTCACCCCCTGTTCTTCTTTTCATTTCACTGCGTTTAAGTTTATGGTTGGCATTTGACAACTAAGCTAGCCCCTCTAAACTTTTGTTTTATTTATAAACTTTTGTTTATATTATACTCCTGATTGTTTTTTAAGTCTAGAATTAAAAAACTCCCCTTTATGGTTAAAGAGGAGGATGATTTATTTTGCATTCAATTGTGTTTCAATTTTATTATGAACGTTTTGGAATTCTTGGTCAGTCACAAGAACCCAACTCACGCCATCCAAATATTTAGGTGTTCCTTTTGTTTCATAGTCTGTTATATTTTCTCTGCATGATTTATAATCAGAAACTAGGCGTTTCATATCATCGAATGATAAATTAGTTGTGACATTACCGCCAACAGCATTTAAGATGTTCTCCATATTTGACACAGATGATAAGCTTTTTCCTTTTTCCATTACCCCTGTAATGACCTGACGCTGTCTAAGATTACGACCAAAGTCCCCACGAGGATCTTCATGTCTCATTCGGGCATAGGCTAGCGCTTTTTTTCCATCTAAATTCAATGTTCCCTTTGGAAAACCAGTCCAACTAATATCATTATTTACTGAGACCCCACCAACGGCATCAACAAGGCTTGATAATCCTTCCATATTCACTTTCACATAGTATGGAATATCAATATTGAGGTACTTTTCTACGGTTTCCAAAGCTAATTCTTCATTTCCGTAAGCATAGGCTGCATTAATTTTGCTATAGCCTGATCGACCAGGAATTTCGACACGGGTGTCTCTTGGAATACTCGTCATTAACATCGAATGGGTAGTTGGATTTAAGCTCGCTACAATCATCGTATCGGAACGTCCTTTGTCGCCGGAGCGTTCATCAACACCAAGCAACAACACATTAATGGAAGGAGCCGTGTTTTCTTTGTTTAACGGCAGATCTTTTGAATTTTTCCCTTTGAGTGGGCTGTACATTTTATTAGCGGTTTCGGAGACGGAATGATAAAGATAATAGGCATAGCCTCCCCCTGCTAAAATGATCACTCCTAAAATAATGCCAATGATCGATAGATTTTTCTTTGTCTTTGATTTTGATTTCGTTCGCTTTGCTTCCAAATTCCTAGCCTCCTGCAAATTGCATAGG
>DATFAH010000337.1:0-2415 GCA_035254805.1 Caryophanales bacterium
TTATTGGCTGTTTCTCTTTCCTTTTTTAGATTAAAGTAGGTATCCATGACCCTTCGGCCAATATAGTTATTTGTACTAGGACCTGTACTTCCTTGATATGCCCATGGAACAAGAACTGCCATTGCCACTTCAGGATGATCAAATGGTGCAAAGGATACTAAACTTAGATTCATAACCTCAGGCGGGATCTTGCCAAATTTCTTCCTTTGCGGGCCGTCATAGAAAGCCTGTGCTGTACCAGTTTTCCCTGCTGGATTATAATCGGCACCTCTAAAATAGCTTACTGCCGTTCCATCGCCGACTTGCATAACCATTCTAAAGCCTTCTTGAACCCTTCTTATCCATTCATCCTTTGCACTGATTTTATTCAAAATTTTTGGTGCAATCTCTTGAACAATTGGCCCCATCTCATTTTTATTTAAGACAGGTTCACGAATTTCTTTTACGATGTGCGGCTGTACTCGGTATCCACCATTTGCAATCGTTGAAACATACTGGGCCAACTGCATCGGCGTATACGTGTCATATTGTCCGATGGCAAGGAAAAGCTGCTGACCTGGCTTTTTCTCTGTTCCTTTATATCCCATTGTTTCATTCGGTAGGTCAATACCCGTTAATGTCCCAAGACCAAATTGACTAAATGATTGGCGCAATGTATCAAAGTTACCTGGATCTAACGGTAATGCTTGATTAGGTGCATAATGTCCACCCGCCATAGCAATAACCGTTTTCCACATATATACGTTTGATGAAACTTGCAATGCCCTTAAGTCATTAATGCTGCCAAAGGTTTTCCATGATTTCATTATAGGGGTATTTTTAATTTTTAATGGCTGGTCTAATTGGTATGAACCGGGTTGAATGGCTCCGGTTTCATAGCCTGTTAATATGGTCGCTCCTTTAACGGCAGAACCCACATTATAAGAAGTCGTAATATTTCCGAGGGCAAAATCACTCATTTCAGGTTTGCCCGTATCTTCATTTTTTCCAATTTGTTTTCCTGCCATTGATAAGATTTCACCCGTATACGGGTTCATCAATACAACAAAAGCTCGATCTAACAAAGCAGAATTAGAATTCTGTTTCGCTTTCCATAGCTCTTCTTCAATAATTTTCTCAACTTGAAGCTGCAAATCCATATCAATAGTAAGGACAAGATCCTTTCCTCTTTGTCCATCTGAAATAACCTCTGTCGATAAAACCTTCCCAGCTTTATCCGTGACATTTTTTACTTTCGCTTTATCTCCATGGAGGACATTTTCATATTCCATTTCAATATAACTTTTCCCAACGCGATCATTACGGCTATAATCCTGAGCAAGTAATTGATCAGCCTGGTCTTTTGGCAGACCTTCATCAGATGATGTAACATTTCCTAAAACTGTTTTCAATGTTTTTCCAAACGTATAATAACGTTCCCAATCAGTTGTTGTATCCACGCCTGGCAGTTTATCTAGATTTTCACTGACAACAGCAAATTCCTGTGGTGTTACTTCCTTATTTTTCACAATTTGCGGTGTTAAGGCGTACCCGCTGTTAAATTGGCGATAAATGGCTAAAACCTTCAGCTCTTCTGGTGAGAAAGAGTTCATTTCATTATTTGTTATTCGTTCCAATTGCAATTTGTAGATTTCCTTGTCATCCAGCTTTTTTTCGTCATATAATTTCCATTCTTTTTTTGTGATCTTCTCTTTTGCTTTTTCTGGATGTTTCAAAATCCAAAAATCTTTTCGATCACGTTCACGAATTTTAGAAATATCTACATGAATTAAATGTGATAAATTTTCAGCAACTTTAAGCATTTCCTTTGGATCTGCATTTTGATTTTTTGTAAATGTAATCGCATTTAGCGGGATATTATCAACAATAATTTTTCCATTTCGATCATACATTTTTCCGCGTGGTACTGGATTATTAACAGTTACATCTTCCGTTCTTTGGATCTCACGCTTGAAATCATCCCCATAAACAATTTGAACCACACCAAGTCTAAGAATTAGTGCGGAAAAAAGTAAAAATACAATAAAAAAGACGATGTTCAATCTGAATGGAATATGCTTCTTTTTCTTCTTCTTATTATTCAACGTTCAATAGCACATCCTTTAAAGGTTCTCACATAAACTATATTTTATAAGAAAAAGCCTATTTTGGCTATGTAGAACCCTTACCAATTTCTATATTAAAAAATGAAAGTTACATGGAAGGTAATTGAACTTGTCTTAAAAAATAATAAATACAAGTATGTCCAGAACCTAATATTAAAAGTAAAATAGGGATACTTTTTTCAGGATCAAAAAAGAATATGGCCACCAAGAACATTACAATCGAGAAAATTCTGCCAAAATGAAGAAAAATTTCTCTAACGACTATATACTCAATTCGCATTTCCGCTGCATTCCACCCTGAACCTATCAC